>CAYZQI010000053.1:0-27744 GCA_964480455.1 uncultured Cytophagaceae bacterium | reverse complement strand
GTTTCTAAAAAAATTAACAATTTTAGCGTACACACTTAACTGTTGGACTACCAAGGGTTTACGTTATCTCTGATACCCTACTGAACTAAGACAATTCGCACGAAAGTAAACCTAAACGGTATTAAAATAAAATTGGTTTGAAAACCGCTAAAAATTCTCTTAAATTTTTATCTTCTTTTAGTATTCATCAATCAACCAAGTACTTTTGTAGGAGTAAAAAACTCTTTCCCCCTCGCAAGCTCATTCATTTCTATTTTCTAAAAGTAGTTTTTCAGCATACTCATAAAAAGTGCCTTGCTGTTGCTCCATTAACAAATATTATTATAATATTTGCTTTATTGAAAAGACAGCATTTGTATTTACCTTAATCATCAACAAAATCATGGGAGTCAAAGGAGTTCGTATCGCTTCTAACCAACAAGAATTAAATCAATTTACACGCCACTTACTGAGAGATATTCAGGCATTGGAAAAAATGCTTGAGTACAACTGGTTTGAGACTGAACCAATGCGCATTGGTGCAGAGCAAGAAATCTGCCTAGTAGATGAAAACAATAAACCTGCTTCGCGAAGTATGGAAATCCTTGAAAGGCTCAACCATCCTAATTTTACTACCGAACTTGCACAGTTTAACCTAGAGGCAAACCTAGACCCGCAACTCTTCAAAGAAGATTGCTTCTCAAAACTTGAGGCACAAATCAATCAACTGATGAACCTACTCCGTGAAACTGCCCGCGAGTTTGATGTAAAATGCCTGCTGACTGGCATCTTGCCCACCATCAGAAGGTTTGATATTGAAATAGAAAACCTCACCCCCTTAGACCGCTACCACGCCCTCATAGAAGCCATCAATAGGCTGCGGGGCGAAGTCTATGAACTCAAAATAGAAGGGATAGACGAACTAAATATCAAGCAAGAAACTGCCCTCATAGAGGCTTGCAATACGAGTTTTCAGGTGCATCTACAGGTCAGACCCGATGAGTTTGTAAGCAAATACAACATTGCACAAGTAATTGCTGCCCCCGTGCTAGCAGTAAGTAGCAACGCACCCATGCTTTTTGGCAAACGGCTCTGGAACGAAACCCGCATTGCACTCTTTCAGCAATCAGTAGATACACGCGCTACAGGCGAGCACCTCCGCTATACTAGCCCAAGGGTAACTTTTGGCAACCGTTGGCTCAAAGATTCTATCTTAGACCTTTACAAAGAAGACATTATGCGCTTCAAAGTGCTGCTCACAACTGATGTAGAGGAAGACGTAATGCAATGCATCGCACAAAATATCACGCCTAAACTTCGGGCACTCAATATACACAACTCTACGGTCTATCGCTGGAACAGACCCTGCTATGGCATTAGCGACAATGGTAAACCACACCTAAGAATAGAAAATAGAATATTGCCCGCAGGGCCTACTGTCATAGATGAAGTGTCTAATGCGGCTTTCTGGATAGGACTAATGAATGGTTTTGAAGATGCGTACCCTGACGTGAGCAAGCAATTTGATTTTGACGAAACTAAGGCGAACTTTATCAGGTCAGCGCGGGTAGGGCTAAGTGCCAAATTTGCCTGGGCAAAAGGAAAAACCATTGGCGATACGGACCTTATTCAGCAAGAACTCCTCCCAATAGCACGCAAAGGACTTGAAAAAGCCAATATCCATACCAAAGACATAGACCGCTACCTAGGAACAATAGAAGAACGCACCAAATCAGGGCTGACAGGCTCTAAATGGATACTAAACTCTTATGCCAAACTCATGAAAGAAACCACCAAAGAAGAAGCTGCCAATGCGCTGGTGAGTAGCATCATCATCAATCAAGAACGTAGCGAACCCGTGCACCTCTGGAGGCTTGCCGACATCCACGACAACAATCATTGGGAGCCTTACTCATTGCTGGTAGAAGAGTTTATGACTACTGACATCTTTACAGTCAATCTCGGAGAAATCCCTGAGTTTGCTGCTGATATGATGGACTGGCAAAATATTCGTTATATTCCTATTGAAAACGAAAAAGGCGAGCTGGTAGGGCTAGTTACCGCCAGAAGGCTTTTGCGCTATTTTAGCAATCTTTACAAAAATGATTTTAAAGATGGTAAAGTAGTACAAAACCTGATGATAGAAAAACCCATCACCATTGGTCCCGAAGCCACAGTAATAGAAGCTATGGAAATCATGAACCGACATCAAGTAACTTGCCTGCCCGTAGTTACGAAAAATAAATTGATAGGAATTATTACTGAAGGCAACTTTTTAGACATCACATCTAGTTTATTTAAAAGGTTAGCTGCCAAAAAAGTCAAAAATAATATAAAAAATACACCCAAAGACCGAATACGTTAAAACATAAAATATGGAAAGAATTATTGGAAAATATGGCTCCCCACAAAGCGACACCCTCATACTCTGCATAGGAGGTATGCATGGCAACGAACCCGCCGGAGTGAGGGCATTAGAAAAAGTATTTGAATTTTTGTATGACACAAGACCCCCTGCACAAGGCAGGTTCATTGGTATTAGGGGCAATATAGCTGCGCTCAACAAGGGCAAGCGAATGATGCACGAAGACCTCAACCGAATCTGGTCTGATGCCAACATCAAATATGCAAGAGAGGGCTTTGCAGTAAGCCCCGAGCTACAAGAACTCAAAGAAATATTTGAAGTGCTTGATGAAATCCCTTTTGAAAAATACAAGCAAAAAATTTTTATAGACTTACATACCACCTCAGGCGATAACGGTACATTTGTGGTTGCCACAGAATGCGAGTCATGCAAAGCACTCATGGACGCTTTCAAAGTGCCTATTGTATTAGGGCTTGAAGAAGAGCTGGAGAATCCTGCCATTCGTTATTTTACACGCCAAGGCTTTATTTCTTTTGCATTTGAGGGTGGCTTGCACCAATCAGCACAATCGGTAGAAAATCTTTTATGGGGGATATGGACTACACTCAGCCAAAGTGGGGTCATCTCTCCTGCCTTTTTACCTGATTTATCGGAGGTTTCACAGTATCTCAACCAGCGTTTTAACCGCCTGCCTAGTATTTTGAGGCTAGAATACCTCCACAAAATCCATGTCAATGATGATTTTAAGATGAAGCCTGGCTTTAAAAATTTTGATAAAGTACAGTATGGACAGCTACTTGCCGAAGACAAGCGTGGGGCAATTTATGCTCAGTACAATGGCTACTTACTGATGCCACTCTACCAAGCTCAAGGCAGCGATGGGTTCTTTTTAGTCAGAAGTGTCGAGCACATCAACTAACAACTTTGTTACCAACAATAAAACCAAACAGAACAATTATGAAAAAACCAATGCTAACTTTGTTGTTCTTCATATCAGGGTTAGACCTCTTTGCCCAAGCGTTTAATCCTGACCAAAAGCTGACTGAGCTAACCGGCAAAAAAGAAAATATTGGAATTACGGCTGCTTATTCAGTTAATGGAGAGGTAAAATGGGCTAAGTCATCAGGTTTAAGTTGTGAAGATAGTGAAACTCCATTCTCATCTACTACCTTAACACGAATTGCGTCTGTTGCAAAAAATTTTACAGCTGTTGCTATCATGCAGTTGGTTGAAAAAGGACTCATTAGCTTAGATGACCCAATTGATACCTATTTAGAAGACTTACCAGAAGACAAAAAACAGATTACGGTTCGTCAACTTTTAGCACATACATCGGGAATGCCTCAATACAAGGGAGAAGATGAAATCGAGAATACCATTCACTATAAATCTATACAAGATGCAATGAATGTTTTTATTGAAAGACCTTTACTATTTGAGTCAGGGACAAAATATTTTTACACAACTTATGGTTATGTCATATTGGGTAAGCTAATTGAAGATGTAACTTCTATGACTTATGAAGCATATATGAAAACGAATATTTTTGACACAGCAGGTATGCAGAATACAGTTATTGAATATGTAGATGAGGAATACCTGAATAAATCTTGCCTTTATCACAACAACGGAAAAAAGGCAAAGGAAGGAAAACAAAATGACCTGAGTAACCGAGTCCCAGGTGGTGGATACATCAGTACGTTGGAAGATTTAATAAGGTTTGGCAATGCTTTACTTGATGGCAAACTACTTTCCCAAGGGAGTTTTGAAAAAATGTTGGAAATACAACCCGTGAAGTATGATGGAAATAAGTATGGATTAGGTTGGTATTTATACGCCCCCCCACCGAATGAAAATTTAGTTGTTGGGCATAGTGGAGGACAGACAGGATGTACAAGCCAGCTCATGATTGTACCCAAAACAAAAACAGTTGTGGTTGTATTATCAAACACTTCAGGGACTTATCCTGACATTGCAACTTTCGCATCGAATTTAATCGGATATTCTGAAAAGAAAAAATGATAAGTAAAGAGTAAAAAATAACTTTTACATTTTTATTGCCTAAGTTATTGATAATGAATGTATTAAAAGCTCAGATTTCACAACTTATAACTCACATCTTACTAAGAGACTATTCAATAAACAACGTACCCATACTTTACTAAGGACGGGGTTGCTCAGATCGACTCTGTCCCTGATTGACAAAAACTTTGAATTTGATTGGAGATATTATTTCTTGTCTGTTCCCTAACTCTTGCCAGCACTGAGTAAGAGCAATAGCAAGGAAAATGGTAAATCGAGACGCTGTACATTTAATGAACTTTGGTGGTGGCAAACAGATAAGCGTATTGAAATCTGCTACTGCGCTTATACTCGAGTGTTGTTTCTAAAAAACTAGCAAAGGCGTACTAATCACAGTTTATTTTGAGATAAATCACACACAACCAGACTTGAAAGTTCAAAGATATTTTAGAAATTTGCAGCTATTCTATATACATCATTGAATCAACTTAATTAAACTTATGAACAGATTAGAAAATAAAGTAGCCATCATTACAGGTGGCGCACAAGGCATTGGCAAAGGTATAGTAGAAAAATTTGCTAAAAACGGGGCAAAAGTCATCATCTGGGACGTACAGCTAGAAAAGGCTAATACCGTAGTGCATACCCTCAGAGCGCAAGGGCTCACCGTAGAAGCCACCGAAAACATCAACATCACTGAGCTTGAGTCTGTGGAGGCAGCCACCAAAGCCATTGTAGAAAAGCACGGGCAAATTGATATTCTTGTAAACAATGCGGGCATTGTAAGAGATGCTTCTTTTCTAAAAATGACCATGGAGCAATGGCAACAAGTAATAAATGTAAACCTCACAGGTGTATTTGCTTGCGCCAAAGGAGTTACACCCTACATGGTAGAAAAACAATACGGCAAGATACTCAATCTCTCATCAGTAGTAGGTATTTTTGGTAATTTTGGGCAAAGCAATTATGTGGCTGCCAAGGCAGGCGTAGTAGGTATGACCAAAACTTGGGGGCGTGAGCTCGGTAAACACAACATCAACGTCAATGCCATTGCGCCTGGTGCCATAGATACAGATATGCTTGCTACCATTCCAGCCGAGATGATAGCACAGCTTAAAAGCCGTATTCCTGTCAGACGCATTGGTCTTCCCGAAGACATCGCCAATGCTGCTTTGTTTTTATGTAGTGATGAAGCAAGTTTTATCACAGGGCAGACCCTCATTGTAGATGGAGGCTCTACATTGGGATAACACCCAATAACTATTTTCTTGTTTTTTATGGCAAGACTCTGCTTTTGTAGCAGCGACTTGCCTTTTTTCTAGTTCTATGTTTTTTGTACTATTGTTTCTATGCTCGGAAAATCCTCTAAATAGGCTTTCAAATCTTCTTCAAAAACACTTTTGAATTTAATTTCTAGCTGGCAAATGTCTGTAAAAGATTGTTGAATGACCTCTGCTTCAAAGCATTGGAGCATTTGTTTAACCGCCTTAGTCTGTTCATAAGGATAGACCAAAGAAAGCCTGCTTTGAGGAAATTGCTCAATGATTGAACCACTAGAAAGTGCCTCTTTGGTAGCGGTTTTGTAGGCATTGACTAGCCCTGATACGCCTAGTTTAATGCCTCCGAAGTAACGTACTACCACTACTAGCACATTGGAAAGCTTAAAAGAGCGAATCTGATTTAAAATCGGTACACCTGCCGAGTTATTAGGCTCACCGTCATCATAAGCACGCTCGCTATGCTGTGCGTCTGCCAAGATATAAGCAAAACAATGGTGTCTTGCATCAGGATATTTGCTTTTGAGGCTTGCTAAGTGTGCCTTTACTTCCTCTTCTGAACTAACCGAAAAGGCATACGCTATGAATTTACTTCCTTTCTCTTTATAATGGCCCATAGCAGGCTTGGCAAGTGTGTTGTGGCATTTCATGTTATGCTAATTATTTTGGTTGTCTGGCAATTTTTATGATGGCGTTCCATAAAATAAGCTGAATACTTATTGTTTAGAGCATAAATGCTGGCGGACTAAAAGTCCGCCCCACAGATTTTCACATAAAATTGCCAAACAACCGTTATTTAGAGTGCCTACTTTTGCCAACAAGCAGCACTCTACTTAAAATTGCTTTTTGATGCTTAACAAACCATTGGCGTTTTCTATTTTTTACTTTGAGAAAATGTTAAAAACAATCTCAAGCACTTTTAACTATAAATTATTGATAGCCAGTTAATTGGCTTAGCTAACAACTGGCAATTAACCATTACTTAACTCACAAAGGGATATTCCCGTGTTTTTTCTTAGGGAGTTTATCTGCCTTGTTTTCTAGCATTGCAAAAGCACGCATAAGTTTTTGTCGCGTCTCTTCGGGTCTGATTACTTCATCTATGTAGCCCCTCGCAGCGGCTCGATAGGGAGTAGCAAACTTGCGAGTATATTCCTCTACTTTTTCTTGCAGTTCTGCCTCTGGGTCTTCGGCTTTGCTGATTTCATTTTTGAAGATAATCTCTGCTGCACCTTTTGCGCCCATTACAGCTATCTCGGCAGTAGGCCAAGCATAGTTCATATCTGCGCCTATGTGCTTAGAGTTCATCACATCATAAGCCCCTCCGTAGGCTTTGCGTGTGATGACTGTAACACGCGGCACGGTTGCTTCGCAGAAGGCATACAAAAGTTTAGCACCATTGCTAATGATACCGTTCCACTCTTGATCGGTGCCAGGCAAGAAGCCTGGTACATCTTCAAATACCAACAAAGGAATATTAAACGCATCACAAAAACGCACAAAACGGGCAGCTTTGGTACTGGCATTAATATCTAACACGCCTGCCAAAACAGCCGGCTGATTGCCCACAATGCCGATGCTTCGCCCTGCTAGGCGCGCAAAACCTACCACAATGTTTTCTGCAAAATTCTTATGCACTTCAAAAAAGCTACCTTCGTCTATAACACCTTCTATCACTTCGCGCATATCATATGGCTGGTTAGGGTTGGCAGGGATAATGCCATTAAGGTCTGGGCGATTTTCGTTGCCATTGCTTTCGTAGAGTAAGCCAGGGGCTTCTTCTTCACAATTTTGAGGAATGTAGCTAAGTAATTTTTTGAGATACTCAATACATTCCACTTCATTGGCACAGGCAAAATGTGTTACACCACTTTTTTGACTGTGTGTGCTTGCACCGCCTAACTCTTCGGAGCTTACTTCTTCGTTGGTTACTGTCTTGACCACCTTCGGGCCAGTTACAAACATGTAAGAGGTGTTTTCTACCATCAAAATAAAATCGGTGATGGCAGGGGAGTACACTGCGCCACCTGCGCAGGGGCCCATCACCGCAGAAAGCTGTGGTACAACTCCAGAAGCAAGTGTATTTCTGTAAAAAATATCGGCATAGCCTGCCAAAGATACTACACCTTCTTGGATACGTGCACCGCCCGAATCGTTTAGGCCAATCACTGGTGCGCCATTTTTTAAGGCTAAATCCATTACTTTACAGATTTTTTCGGCATAAGTTTCTGATAATGAGCCGCCTAGAACTGTAAAATCTTGTGAAAACACATACACCAGCCGTCCTTGTATTGTGCCATAGCCTGTTACTACGCCATCGCCCAAGTAGTACGCTTGGTCTAGCCCAAAGTCTTTGCAGCGGTGGGTTACAAACTTACCTATTTCTTCAAAAGAGCCTTCATCTAAAAGAAGGTCTATTCGCTCACGTGCCGTGAGTTTACCTTTTTTATGTTGTGCAGCAATACGGTCTTCGCCACCACCCAGCAGTGCTTCTTGATTTTTGCGTGTCAGTTCGTTAAATTTTTCCTGTAAAATATCAGTTGGGTTTATATTTTGAGGAGGTATATTTTCCATAGGATATACTTATTTAAAAATTATTTTCCCAAAATTATAAATTGATTTGGTAAAACAATAAATTAGCTAAACTTTTTGATTCTTTGACAATTTTTGTGGTTGTGTGCGATAAGATGCGCTAAATACTGTTTAGAACATAGATGCCAGCAGACTGGAAGTCCGCTGCTGCAGATTTTCACAAAAATTGTCAGACAACCAACTTTTTGACAAGTTCATATCGCTAATTTTCTCAAAGTATTTACTTCATAATATAGTGGAGCTAACGATTTAAACTTAGTAAGCGATTGATTATTAATTGTCTGATTATTCAATTTTTATCATTTGATAATCAGTATCTTAATTGAGCTAGCAATTGGGTAGTCCCTGATTACAGTGTGTATGCTGAAAAAACTTACTTGTTACACCTCACTCAGCCTTTCCCTTTAGTGCAGTCAGTCGATTTTAATAATGAACGACATCTTGTTTTGTAAACTCTTACCTATGTATTCTATGATATTATGTAGTTTGTTACTTTATAAAACATCAATTGTTTGGATTGCGAGGGGCAGGCGATTATTTCTAAATCAATATTAAGAAAATTGAAGACTCCTGCGGAACTATACTCAAATCATCTCAAGCTCTTACCCAATTTTAGACTGGTAAATTTAGAATTCTGTTTTTTATTTAGATTTAGTAACTAAAAAAGCTGATTCTCTGACAAATTTTGTAGATTACTTTATTTTTTACTTGATAATGTTTGTAAAAACTTGATTATCAAACCTGTAAGTTTTTGAAAACCTTACAAGTTTATCTCACACACAAAATTAGTCAGAGAACCAAAAGGCTGAATTTTAGGTATCAGTCTATTTTCATACAAGAGCCAAAAACAAAGTAGTCATTCGCCCAAGCGGGGTGTCCCTCTATTCATCTTTTCTCGGGGTTTGAAGATAGAAATTCTTATCTTCACTTCGAAGGAAAGCGAGAAAACGGCTAAAAAAGTCATACATTTAAAAGGTTGGGCTACCTATTGGAAATACTCTCTCATTCTCTCAAAAAACCCTTTGTCTTTTTTTCCTGGGTTGGGATTAAAGTTTTTGGCTTCACGGAGTTTTTCTAGCATTTCACGTTCTTGCTTCGTGAGCGTTTGTGGAGTCCACACATTGACGTGTATTAGTTGGTCGCCTTTGTCGTAGCGGTCTATGTCAGGGATACCCTTTCCTCTCAGACGGAGTACTTTTCCACTTTGTATGCCTTGCTCTATTTTAAGTTTTGCTTTACCTGTGAGGGTGGGTACTTCTACTTCTGTACCTAGGGCAGCATCAGCAAAGTTGATGTACAGGTCGTAGATAACATTCTTGTTATCGCGTTGCAAGGTTTCGTGTGGCACTTCTTCTACCAAAATCAGTAAATCGCCTGCCACTCCACCTCTGGGAGGTACATTGCCTTTGCCTTGCATAGAAAGTTGCATACCTTCGGCAACGCCAGCAGGTATTTTTACGCTAATGGTTTCTTCCTCAAGTACCCTTCCTTCGCCAGCACATACCTCACATTTGCTGTCAATGATTTGTCCAGCTCCATCGCAGGTAGGGCAAGTACTTGCAGAGACCATCTGACCGAGCATGGTATTCATTACCTTCCGGACTTGCCCTGAGCCTTGGCAGGTGGGGCAGATGCGAAGTGCTGTACCATTTTTAGAGCCGTTGCCTCCACAAGCCGTACAGGTAATGTGTCGCTTTACTTTGAGTTTCTTTTCTACCCCTTCGGCTATTTCTTCCAGGGTAAGTTTGAGCTTGATACGGAGGTTAGAGCCTTTGCGCATGCGTTGCCCTCCGCGGCTGCTGCGCCCTCCTCCTGAGAAGAACTCCCCAAAGCCTCCTCCGCCAAATATATCTCCAAAGTTAGAGAAGATGTCTTCTACATTGATACCTCCACTGCCTCCAAAGCCACTATTTACGCCTTGGTGTCCAAATCGGTCATAATTACGGCGTTTATCACTATTGCTGAGTACTTCATAAGCTTCGGCGGCTTCTTTAAATTTTTCTTCGGCTATATTGTCGCCAGGGTTTTTGTCGGGGTGGTATTTAATGGCGAGTTTGCGGTATGCCTTTTTGATTTCTTCTGCATTGGCATCACGTGCTACGCCCAATATTTCGTAATAATCCCTTTTTGCCATAATTTTAATTTTTTAGCTTCCTATCACTACTTTGGCAAAGCGAATTACTTTATCGCCTAGGTAGTATCCTTTTTCTATTTCATCAACTACCTTTCCTTTCATTTCTTCAGAGGGTGCAGGAAACTGTGCAATTGATTCGTGTAGTTCTACATCAAAAGGTTTTCCTACCGAAGATTCCATAGGTTTTAATCCTTTTTGTGTTAGTATTTTGAGCAAGTTATTATAAACCAGCTGTATGCCTTGCTTCATGATTTCAACCTCTTTAAAAAGTCCTTCTTTGCCTTCCAAATCAACTTTTAGGATTTCCTCCATTGATTTTTGTGCTCTCTCGAAATCATCTATCACAGGGAGCAAATCTTTCAAGAGTCCTTCATTGGCACTTTTAATGAGTTCTGCACGCTCTTTAGTAGTACGGCGCCGGTAGTTTTCAAACTCAGCATAGAGGCGCAAATACTTTTCTTTGCTTTCTTGTAGTTCTTTGCTGGCTTCGGTAGTCTGTTCTGTTTGGTTCACTTGTTCTTCTATCTCTAAACTTTGATTTTCAGAGAAAGTTTCTATATTTTCTTCTGCGGTTGTTTTAGTTGCTTGCTCCTCTGTATGGTTTTGAGATGTCGCTTGATTTTCGGCTTGCTCATGTATTTCTTCTTGATTTTTTAGTTCGTCTTGTTCTTGCATTTTCTATTTATTTTTTATTTTAGGAAAAATCCAATTTTTTTGCCAAAGATTATTTTATGACATTTTGACATATTTTAAGGCTTTTTGCTTTACACAAAACACTCACCTGATAAGAATATGTGATGAATCTGCCAAAGGGGTATCCAAAAAAAAACCTTTGCTTGCAAAAGGCAAAGGTTAGGAAGCATACCAATCGTAGTGTTTAATATCTTATTTGGCAGAGTCAGCCCCAAGTGGCACTTGCTCTGCATTATCAGGGGTTGGACTTGGTGCTGGAGTGAGAGTACGCTTCTCAGCGGCGCGCTCTTGGTTTACACTATTGATACCATTGGCATTTCCCCTCTCGATGAATACGTTAGTGAGCAGGCTCAGAGCAAGAATAACACCAGCAAAACTCCAAGTAACTTTTTCTAGCAAATCAGTTGATTTTTTTGCACCTATGGTATTAGTAGCAACTCCTCCAAATTGAGAAGATATACCTCCGCTTTTAGGGTCTTGCATTAAGATAACCAATACTAATAAGGCTGCAATAATTACAACTAAAATTATAATAGCAATATACATATATTTTTGAAGTTAAAAAAATTATGGTTTCTATTTTAAATTGCAAAAGAAAGCTAATTAAATGAGAAATCCAATCATTTGTAAGGATTTCTCAGAACAAATGGCACCAAGATAAGTATTTTTATTGCCTATCGCCTAAGCGTTGCCTACAAAACAGGTATAGAATAGCTCTTCGGCACAAGCAGGCAATTTGTACTTTGCTTACAAGGGCAATGCTAATTACATAAAGATTTCGTAATGACTTGAACTCCTAGAAAAATAAACACACACATAACAAAAAAAACCTACATCAATATTTGCCAACTTCTTGTGTATTTTTCAGAGATATTTGGAAACTTACCAAAAGTTTGATACCTTAGGTTATGTTTCATAGATTGTTTGATTTTTAGGGTCTAATTATTTCTAAAAAATCAAGCATTGGTACTAAATATGTACTCCTTTAAGCCATTAATCATTGTGTAAGTGAACTCTCAAATATTGACTATTTTTTCAGACTCGCACCAAAAGCAGGTTATCTTATGCCGTAACTTGATTGTACTTTTTTTGGTGGGTACTATCGCAATTACAGCGAGTAATTACCTTATTTTAGGAATTAGCTTTAGATTTTATGCAGGTTTGGGAGTGCTTCCTTTGCTATTACTTTTGCTATGGATTAACCATAAAGGACATTACCAAATTGCTGGCTTATCATTGAGCATATTAATTCCGTTGCTCATTTTTAGTATCAACTTGTTCTTTAAGTTCTATGTTAGCCAGCCCTTGTCTTACTTTGAATACATCACAGCGCGGGTGTTGATTTTGAGTGTGTTGTGTATTCCTTTTTTGATTTTTGATATTTACAAAGATAAGTATTATCTGCTAATAGGTACGCTTGTAAATTTTGCGTGCTTATTTATGTATGACTTCACCAATGGCTACTTTGGGGTAAGTTTACCAAACGAAGTAATTGCAGAGGCAAATTATGTTTACTTTCAAGTGGCACTACTGATTGCCTGGATAGTACTTGCTTTTGCTTTTTTTATACTGCGCTATATCAACCATCAAGTAGAAACAAAATTACAGTTTACTAACAAGGAGTTGAGCGCAAAGCAAGATGAGATTCAGTGCCAAAACGAAGAACTGCTACAACAAGCCGAACAGATAACCAATATCAACAAAGAACTTAGCAAACGTGAAGAACATACTCGCTCGCGCAACATCAACCTTGAGCAAGAAGTAGCCAAACATACCCAAGCACTACAAAGTATCAATCGGGAGCTAGACCTCTTCCTGTACCGCTCTTCGCATGACCTGCGCCGCCCACTCACTACACTTATGGGCTTGGCAGAGGTGGCACGCTCCAACCAAGATACCAACTTGCTGCTAGACTTGATGGAAAAGGTAAATTTCACAGCCTATCAAATGGATAAAATGCTCACCAAACTGCGTATGGTGAGCGACATTAACGGGCAAGATATTGAACGATACCCCATCAAAATCCGCAAAATCATTAATTACCAAATCAAGGCATTTGCACCAGAAATCAAAAAAGCTGAAATAGAGCTCGAGGTAAACTACGACCGCCATCTAGAAATTTACTCCAATGATACCTTGCTCAATGCTATTTTCTCTAATTTGCTAGAAAATGCTATCATATTTGCTAGACATCGCTCGCCTTACATTCATATTGTACTCAAAAAAGAACAGGATTTTCTATTCATCTACTTTGAAGACAATGGGCAAGGCATTGAAAAACAATACTTAGAAAAAATCTTTGACATGTATTTTAGGGCCAATGAACACTCCAAAGGCAACGGGCTGGGCTTGTATGTAGTACGAAAAGCACTCGAGAAGCTCAATGGCAGTATAGAAGTAAGCAGTCAGTATGGTGAAAAAACAGAGTTTATTGTCAAAATCCCCCTTACCTGAGCCGCCTAAGCACGAAGCCAATTGGAGAGTATAGCTGCACCGCTGGGGGTCATGATAGACTCTGGGTGAAACTGAATGCCTCGCACATCAAATTTTTTGTGCCGCAGTGCCATCAAAATTTGCTGCTGGCTGAAAGCAACAGCTTCTAAACAATCGGGAAGACTTTCTGACAAAACTGCCCAAGAATGATACAAACCCACCTCAAACTGAGGCGCAATACTTTCAAAAAGATAATCTTCTACTAACAACTCCGTGTGGTAAGCTAACCCATGATAAATCTGAGAAAGATTAACTAGCTTTGCGCCAAAGGCTTCAGCAATGGCCTGGTGCCCTAGGCATACCCCCAAGATGCTTTTGCTTGGCGCATAAACTTTGATGAGCTCGAGCATTTTACCTGCCTCTGAGGGGATACCAGGCCCAGGACTCAATACAATTTTATCATATTTTTTTACCCTCTCGACATCTATTTGGTCATTGTAAACAATGTCTAGCTGCAAAGCAGTATTGGCATTTTCTTCTACCAGTTGTGCCAAATTATAGGTAAAAGAGTCATAATTATCTAAAAGTAAAACCTTCATCAAAAATGTATAGTTTAGCAGTTTATTGATGCACAAAAGTAATTTATGAACAAAATTAGCCATAAAATCAATCAGTTAGCAAGCCATCATATTCCTTTTTGGTTTATGATAGATTTTAAAGCCCAGAATGCTTGGGTGCTTGACCTAGAAGAACTCAAAGGGGAAAACATCTTTTTTGATTATCGAGGCAATCAAAATTTCACTGATAACACCCCAGTCCCCTCCTCAATGCCTGTCTTGTTTGAGAAATTCCCCTTGCCTTTTGACCACTACCAAGGTGCTTTTGAACAGGTACAGCAACATTTACGAAGGGGAGATAGCTATTTACTCAATCTCTCTGCACTCACCCTTATTGATACTAATTTATCATTGTGGCATATTTTTTCGAGAAGCTACGCAAAATATAGGCTATTTTTTAAAAATCAATTTGTATGCTTCTCTCCCGAAATATTTATCCAAATCAAAAATGGATACCTCTACACTAACCCTATGAAAGGCACCATCGATGCTCAACACCCCGATGCAGCAGCACACTTGCTTGCCGACCTCAAAGAAAAAGCAGAACACAACACCATTGTAGATTTGCTCCGCAATGACCTCAGCCAAGTAGCAAAACGTGTGCGTGTCCAACGTTTTCGCTATCTTGACAGAATCACTACTTTTGATAAAGACCTTTGGCAAGTTAGCTCTGAAATCAGGGGTGAACTTCCGCGCAATTACCTAGAACATCTAGGAGATATTCTTTTCAAACTCTTGCCTGCGGGTTCTATCTCTGGTGCACCCAAGCCTAAAACACTAGAAATCATAGAAGAAATAGAAAATTATGAGCGTGGCTATTACACGGGCATCACAGGTTATTTTGATGGGCAAAACTTAGACTGCGGTGTAATGATTCGTTTTATAGAGCAAATCAATGGAAAATTATATTTTAAAAGCGGAGGAGGCATTACTTTTATGAGCCAAGTACAGAAAGAATACCAAGAGTTGATAGAAAAAATATATTTGCCCTTCGCCAATCATACTATACCAAGTGAAGTAATGACTTGATGCTGCTGTTGATGTACTGAAATTTACAAGCACACGATTTTTTAAAAGTATATAAAAACCTGATAACCAACAGCTTCACTTGGTTTTAAATATTCATTAGGTAAGGAAGAATGCTTAAGTATTTTATTTGAAAATATTTTGCTTAAATTAGTATGTTAAAAAACATCATAAACACATAGGATTTGGAGAATACTAGCACATTTCAAAAAAACCAACCGCACATACTCAATGCATGGGCATCTTATGATTGGGCAAACTCAGTCTATAATCTTACTATCACAGCGGCTATTTTTCCGGTCTATTATGAGGCAAGCACTAAGGCGGCCTTTGGCGGTGAGATAGCTACTTTTTTTGGATTTAAGATTACTGCCAGTGTCTTGTATGCTTATGCCATTGCACTCTCTTTTCTTTTGGCAGCTATTCTCTCGCCTTTGCTCTCGGGCATTGCTGATTATGGAGGCAAGAAAAAAACTTTGATGAAATTTTTTACTTACATAGGCTCGGCAGCTTGTCTTACACTTTTTTTCTTTGATGGCAGTAACATAGAACTGGGTGTGATAGCTGCTATTGTGGCAAGTATGGGCTACTCTGGAGCAGTTGTTTTTTATATTTCTTTTTTGCCTGAAATAGCCACAGACGACCGCCTAGATGGGCTGAGTGCACGTGGATTCTCTTTGGGATTTTTGGGTAGTGTGATACAGTTGGTGCTTAGTTTGGTCATTATTTTCAATAGTGCTGCGCTCGGCATTACAGAAGGTTTTGCTACACGGCTATCTTTTTTGTTTGTAGGGATTTGGTGGATAAGCTTTGCTCAGATTGCTTTTTACTACTTGCCTAACAATCTACACAATCGCAAGCCCGCGGGCAGTTTGTTCAAGAAAGGTTTTGAAGAGCTTGGCAAGGTATGGCAAAGCCTCAAAGCAATGCCCAATACTACGCGCTTTCTGGTAGCATTTTTCTTTTACAATATGGGAGCGCAGAGCATTATGCTGCTGGCTACCATATTCGGGAGCAAAGAACTCTCGCTTGATGCTAGCAAACTGATTGGTACTATTCTGCTGTTACAGTTGGTAGGTATTGGAGGGGCTTATTTGTTTGCATACATTTCTAAACTTAGAGGCAATAAATTCTCAATTATATTGATGCTTTGCATCTGGATAGTGATTTGCTTGTATGGCTATTTCTTAAAATCTGAAATGGAATTTTATTTTATGGCAACTGCCGTAGGGCTAGTAATGGGAGGGATTCATCTCTCACGCTCTACTTATGCCAAGCTAATCCCTGCAGATACTCGAGATACTGCATCTTATTTTAGTTTTTATGATGTGATGGAAAAACTTGCTACTGCCCTAGGACCTTTCTCTTATGGTCTGATAGAGGCAAGTACAGGAAGTATGCGCAATAGTATCATTGCTTTGGGTATTTATTTTATCATTGGTATTTTGGTGTTGGCTACGGTGCGTATCCCACGAGGCGAAGTAGCTTAGAGACTCATATTAAAACCTTACTCTCACTTGCATCTTGATTTCAGAGCGTGTACTGCCTTGTATTTCCTCTCCTCCAGAGCTAATCACCTCTCTATCTCTAAAATCAAAGCGGGCATAGCGTATCCAAACATCCAGTTTTCGGCTGATTTGGTAGCGAGCGAGTAAGTAACTCCGCATGCCTTGCCCACTGTAGGCAGGTATAGAAAATGCCCACAAGACATCTTTCTCGAAAATATATTGGCGGTTGTCAAAGTCTTCGGTATCAAAAAGTGCTACTCTTCCATTGAGTTTGAGTTTTCCTAAATCAGCCCCTAGGTCTTGAGCAATGGCAAAACCGCTTGTTCTTTTTCCATTGAAATCAAAAGTGCTGAACTGTACTCGTGTTTGTATTCTGAATATCTTGGGAGCATTATAATCCATGTTAATAAGATAATTTCGTTTATTACCCGTAGATATTTGCCTGAAAACATCTGTACTCTCATCACTACTTAGGTTACGGTCTTTTACCTCTTGCCTAAATTGCAAGAATACCCTTGTGGAGCGGCTAAAGCTATACGTGGCGCGTGCCAGCCACTCATAGCCTTCCGAAGGAGCATCTACCCTGAAGCGCAGCCAAGGAAATCGGAAATAATCGTAATAGCCTGAGAGCACCAATTTGCGGACAATGGGTGTAATCTTGATGCCCCAGTACATGCCATTCTCGTTAATGTTGCGTGTACTTTCGCCTAGTGCAGAGCCAAAAAAAGTATGAAAATCTTTGTCATAATGCCGCACATGGTAAGCAAATTCTACCTGTGGTGAGAGGCTGCCTAACACCCCCCCCACAAAGCCTACACCTCCGCTACGTGAGCGTGCTGCCTCTCCAAAAAATGTGAAATTTTGCCAATTGTAGCTAATATTTGTACCTAGATTATAATTTTCTTTGCCCCTAAACTCAAACAAGTACAGCAGACTATCTCTTTGACTAGACTGATTGCGCTGAAAGGGGATATTGTAAGTAGTATAAATACCTGTCAGCCCTATTTGCAGCGTTTTCTGACGATTGTTGAAAAGTAAGTTTGCTCCCATAGTCCGCTCTACAAAAAGTCCTTTACCTGCCACTTCAGTTTCTGTACGGTGAAGTCCTGAAGTACGCAAAGTTTCTATAAATGCCTCTTGCTCAGCCTCAGTAGTATCTGTAAAAGCCCTGAATGTACCATCACGCCTTACTCTTGAGTAAAAACCTGTGAGTGATAGCTGATTGCTGAGACGATAAGCAGCGGCTACACCTCTAAAAAAACCTGTTTCAAGGGCTGAGGTAAAAGATCTGATACCTACATTGCTTCGTCTGATGCCTTGCACACTTTCTGCCCCTTTACCTATGCCAAAGCCCCCTGCTAGGAGCAGACCCTGCCCTATTTGTAACTGATAATCACCCAAGGCAATTTTTTCAAAACGCCCTTTGTTCTCAAAATAAGCATGAAAAGAGATAAAATCCATACCATAGCGGCGTGTCCGAGTGTCCCAAATAAGTTGTTCGCCATTGTCTTTCTCGAGGGTAAATCCAAGACTAAAATCGCGGACGTGGCTTACTCTGAAGCGGGCATACATTCTGCCAGACGTGCCGAGATAGCGTTGCCCTGAGGTAGCATCATCTTGAAAGCCTTTTTGCCGCTCTAGGGTGCGGTCGTAGCGGAGTAATAAGTAATTGTTTTCTTCTTCTAAGATACGCTTAAAGAGCGACTGAGGGCGGTCGGGGTTGGGAGCAACCTTGGCAAAAGGCACAAAATTATATATTGTACCTAAATCAAAGTTAGGGATAGATTGTAGTTCATAGATAGACAACAAGCTACCATATTTCTCACGGTATGCTAAAAAACTGTTGATTTGTAGCTCTGAAAGTATGAAGATCGATTGTAGTTCATCTCTTGTAGCGCGGTTGAGGTCTAGGGGTGTGCGGTAATACTGAAAGAGTGTTTCATAAATGTCTTCATAGTCTAGGTCTTCATCTTGAATGGGAAATAAATTGAGTATAAACTTGTCTAAATCTACTTCTTCCCTTGGAAAATCTTGTGCCGAAGTATTCAACACAAAAAATGCTAGCATAAATAAAGTGAGTAAGTAGTTTTTTTGCATAAAAAATAGTTAGAGATAGCGCATTACAAGCCTCATTTTATCAATTATTGTTAAAACTATTCATTTTCAGTCAGAATAAAAACTTTGCTAGTTTAAGAAATCATTAAGTTTTGAGTGAGTAGCGAACTTATATAAGTACTTTTGTTGCTCGTTTAGTCGTAGCTTATGGCGGTAAGCATAACTCAAAACAGCAAACCTTTAATTTTGGTGATTTGGTGTTAAGGAAAATACAAAATAATAACTTTGGTTACTCCTAATCATAAATTATCGATAATGAGAACTTTAAAAAACAATATTTCACAACTCATAATTTATATTTTCCTTATTTCGAGAATATCTTGTTTGGACACAAACAATGGCGTGATACAATAACAAATCTTTAAGTATTTCTTCCTCAAACATCACAAGAACTAGACTGTTTGTTGATTGTTATACAATATTACAAGTTAATAAATTTATGAGTACCTTATCGCAAGTAAGCATTGCACGCCCCGTCTTGACTATAGTGATGTCTATCACTATTCTTTTATTTGGACTAATTGGATTTTATTATCTAGGAGTGCGCGAATACCCTAGTGTAGATCCACCCATTATCAATGTTTCTACCAATTATGTAGGAGCCAATGCAGATATTATTGAATCTCAAATCACAGAGCCTCTTGAAGAGGCCATCAATGGTATTGCAGGCATTCGCTCACTCACCTCCGTAAGCAGAGAAGGGAGAAGTACCGTTACGATAGAGTTTGAACTAGAAGTAGATTTAGAGGCAGCCGCCAATGATGTGCGTGATAAGGTGTCAAGGGCAGTAAATAACCTTCCACCTGATGCTGACCCGCCTACTGTCAGCAAAGCAGATGCAGACTCTGACCCTGTGATGTTCATTAATATCAGGAGTGAGCAGCGTTCTATGCTTGACCTTACACGCATCGCCAAAGATGATTTCAAGGAGCGGTTTCAGACCATCAATGGCGTGAGTGAGATTTATATTTGGGGAGAAAAACGCTACTCTATGCGTTTGTGGATGGACCCCATCAAACTTTCAGCCTATCAGCTCACTCCGCTTGATGTACGCAATGCCTTGCGTGCGCAGAATGTAGAGCTACCCTCAGGGCGCATTGAAGGCAATGAAACCGAGCTAAGTGTGCGTACCTTGGGTAAAATCAGTTCTCCTGAAGAGTTTAGTAACCTGATTATCAAGCAAAACGGCGATAATATTGTAAAATTCAGTGATATTGGGCGAGCCGAATTAGGTCCTCAAAATATGCGTACACTCTTGCGCAGTCAAGGCATTGCCTGTGTGGGCAATGCCATCGTAACGCGCCCTGGCGCCAACCAAGTAGAGGTAGTAGATAAGGTTTATCAACGCTTAGAAGAAATCAAAAAAGATCTCCCTGCCGACATCAAAGTTGGTATTGGCTTTGACCAAACTAAGTATGTGCGCGCCTCTATCACAGAAGTACAGCAGACCATAGTTACGGCTTTTATATTGGTAATTGCCATTATCTTTTTGTTTTTGCGCGATTGGCGCACTACCATCATTCCCGTAGTAACCATTCCTGTTTCTTTGATTGGGACTTTCTTTGTGATGTATTTGGCAGGTTTTTCTATCAATGTATTGACGCTTCTGGGCATTGTGCTCGCCATTGGCTTGGTAGTAGATGATGCCATCGTGTTGATGGAAAACATTTATACCAAAATAGAACAAGGTGCAGCACCTTTTGAGGCAGGCGTAAAAGGTTCAACAGAGATATTCTTTGCCGTCATTGCTACTACCGTGGCATTGGTAGCAGTTTTCTTACCTATTATTTTCTTGCAAGGCATCACAGGGAGATTATTTGTAGAGTTTGGGGTAGTCATTAGCAGTGCAGTAATTATTTCTTCTTTTGTAGCACTCACGCTTACACCTATGCTTTCTTCACGAATCTTGAAAAGAAGAGAACGCCGAAACTGGTTTTACCGAGCCACAGAGCCCTTTTTTGTAGGACTTGCGAGTGCCTATGCTACAAGCCTAGCTTCATTTATGAAAGTAAGATGGATTGCTTTTCCCATAGTATTGGTTTTGGGTTACTTGATTTACACCTTAGGTACTACACTTCCACAAGAACTTTCGCCCCTTGAAGATAGGGGTATGGTATCTGTAAGGGCTACGGGCCCAGAAGGGGCAACTTTTGAGTATATGGATCGCTACATTGATAGCTTAATCAATTATGTAGAAAAAAATATTCCTGAAAATGAGAACATGATTACTGTAACCTCTCCTGGGTTTGGCGCATCTTCCTCTGTCAATTCAGGTTTTATGCGAGTACGCCTAACCGACCCCGACAAGCGCAGCCGTACACAGCAAGAAGTGGCAGACCAGATAGAGCGAGATATTAGACGCTTTACTGATGCCAAAGCAAATGTACTCCAATCACCCAGCATAGGGGGAAGACGAGCTGGTTTGCCAATAGAATATGTTATCCAAGCTCCTAACCTAGAAAAACTCAAAGAAATACTGCCTAAATTTCTTGAAAAAGCCTCCAAAGAAGACATTTTTTCTTTTGTAGATGTAAATCTAAAATTTACCAGACCAGAGCTACAAGTATCTATCAATCGTGAAAAGGCTACCAAACTGAATGTACCTATTTTAGACATCGCCCAGACCTTGCAGTTTGCGCTCAGTGGGCAACGTTTTGATTACTTCATCATGGACGGAAAGCAGTATGAGGTCATAGGGCAAGTCATCAGAGAGGACAGAAATAAACCTGACGACCTCACCAATATCTATGTCCGAAACCAAGAAGGGCAAATGATTCAAATTGATAACCTTGTAACTACGCGCGAAGAAAGTACGCCTCCGCAGCTTTATCGCTACAACCGCTATCTCTCTGCCACCATCTCAGCGGGGCTTGTCAAAGGCAAGACCATCAGTGATGGGCTAGCAACTATGGATAAAATTGCTGATGAAGTGCTAGATAGTACCTTCAGTACAGCCCTTTCTGGGCAATCTAAAGATTTTAAAGAAAGTGCTTCTAGTTTGCTTTTTGCGCTAGTATTGGCGTTGATTCTGATTTATTTGGTATTGGCTGCCCAATTTGAGAGCTTTCGCGACCCTTTTATCATCTTGGTAACCGTACCTCTTGCCCTTGCAGGGGCATTGGTGAGTCTTTGGTTTTTCGAGGAGACGCTCAACGTATTTAGCCAAATTGGTATCATTATGCTCATTGGCTTGGTTTCTAAAAATGGGATTCTCCTTGTGGAGTTTGCCAATCAGCTCAAACAACAAGACCTTTCGGTCAAAGAAGCAATCCTAGAAGCAGCGCGTTCTAGGTTTAGACCTATTTTGATGACCAGTATTTCTACCATTTTGGGTACACTGCCCATTGCCTTGGCACTTGGAGCAGGCTCTGAAAGTAGAGTTTCTATGGGGGTTGCTATCGTGGGAGGCCTAATTTTTTCTACCCTGCTTACACTTTATATCATTCCTGCCATTTATACTTACTTTACGAGCCACAAGAAGCTCATAAAAGTACAATCACTTGCAACTCAATAAAGCCATTGTAAGTGCGTTTTTCAAATCAGCCCAGTTCAAAGGGCTGATTTTTTTACAAACCAGCGCAGTGCGCCGAGCGTACCAAGTATTCTTGCGGCAGTAGCTAGGCTATAAGGTAATTTCCAATGGATTTTATTTTTTTGAGAGGCTTTCCAAATTGTTTCTGCTATTTCGGTAACGCTAAGCATGGTGCTGGCTTTGTTAAGACTTGTTGCTTTAATTGGGGCATCATTTACCATGGGTGTGCTTACAAAGGCAGGCATGATGTCATTGACCCTGATTTTGTATCGCTCTAGCTCCAGGCTGAGTGCTTCGGTCAAGGCCCTGACAGCATGTTTAGAGGCTGAATAGCTTGCAAATTCTGGAATACCATACATAGCAGAAGCAGATGACATGTTGATAATCTGGGAGTTAGGTGTATTTTTAAGTAAGGGCAATGCCTGTTTAGTACAGTTGATAATGCCAAAGATATTTACATCAAGAATTTGCTTATGCTGTGCTAAACCGATTTGCTCAAAAAGCCCCATGTGCAATATACCTGCATTATTAAGAAGCAGCTGCATGGTTTGATTAGTATGGGAGGCAAAAAAATCTAGGGCAGCTTTTACTGCTGCTGGCTGCGTTACGTCTATATAATGCGCACAAGCATTTTGCTTCCCGATGAGGGCTTGCACTTCTTCTAAGCCTTCAGTATTGGTATCAAATAAGCCTACAAACCACCCTTGCTGTGCAAATAGCTCGGCAGTTGCCTTACCTATGCCTGAGGCAGCTCCTGTAATAAAAATGCTCTTCATTGTTTATTTGAGGTATCTCAATGCTCCTCAATAGAGGATATGTTTTCAGTTGATATAATAAAAACCAATCATTTGCTAGAAATAATTCTCAGGCATCTGCTTGAGATTCTCGATGCGCACTCCCTTGAGATAGCCTACTACAAAAGCCTGTGCGCCATTGCCAATTAATTGCCCTGCAAAATACTTAGCTTCCCAGTAAGATTGAAATGTACCCATCATATATCTTTTAGTGCCTTGTGGAGAGTCTTCTATGAAAAAATTAGTGGCATTATTGAGTTGATTGGCAAGGCGAAGATTGCGGTAAGAGCCAATTTGCACCCTGAAAACGACTTCCTGTTGTGTTTTATCTGCCGTACTAGTTAGTTTACTTCCGCTTCGCCATACTTCGTCTCTCAGCTCGATGAGGGCTTGTTCTTTTTGGTTGAGCAAACCCTGTTCTTTTGAATATTGATCAAATATTTGAGAAAGGCTCAACTTTTTTGCATTAATCTCGCGTGTAAGCTGCTGGTCTTCTTCTTTGAGTGCTTTAAAACGCTCAGGGTTTCGCTCGAGGTCTTTGAGTTCACGCTCGAGTATTTTCCGTTCTTGACGAATGAGATTTTGAGCAAAACTAAAACAAGTGCTGAGTAGCAGTAAACCTATAATGGATAAAAAATGAGCATACATATTTTTTTCATTTTGATTCGACTACAATATAGCAATAAAAATTAAATACTACTTGCTAAATGAACAAAAATCTTTAATTTATCTTATAAAATTTGTAGTTTTACATTTTTCTTGAACGAATGGATAAGAGTTTACTATAAGTTCATGTTTGTGTTCCAATCAGTTCGTTATCAGTCAAGATTACTGTACACAAGAATATTTTTTTGTAAATTTGAAATATCAAAAAACCAAACAGACCCATCAAATGAGAAAGAAAATTATAGCAGGTAATTGGAAAATGAACAAGACCCTAGAAGAAGGGCTCTCACTGGCTTCAGAAGTAATCAACATGGCAGAAGACGAGGTGTCCAAAGAAGTAACTTTGGTGATGAATGTACCCTTTACACATCTGTATGCTATCAATAAATTACTCCTTGCCAACAATCAAGTATTTCTAGGGGCACAAAACTGCCATACAGAACTTTCTGGAGCTTTTACTGGAGAAATCTCTGTACCTATGCTTCACGCAATTGGGGTGCTGTACGTAATAGTAGGGCATAGCGAGCGAAGAGAGTACTTTCAAGAACAAAATGCACAAATTGCGTTGAAGATTGACAAACTACTCAGCTATGGGCTTACACCGATTTTTTGCTGTGGAGAATCACTCGATACCCGCAAAGCAGGAAGACACCTAGATTTTGTAAGAAATCAACTGACAGAAAGTCTGTTTCATCTCTCAGCACAAGATTTAGAAAAAATAGTGATTGCTTATGAACCCATCTGGGCAATCGGAACGGGCGAAACAGCCACAGCCGCACAAGCCCAAGAAATGCACCAAGCTCTGCGTACACACATTGGAGAAAGATACACTCAAGCACTTGCCGATAAAATTTCTATCTTGTATGGCGGTAGCATGAAGCCCAACAATGCCGTAGAACTCTTGGCTCAGCCCGATGTGGACGGTGGGCTAATTGGGGGTGCTTCGCTGGTAGGAAGAGATTTTATCGATATTGCAAAGTCTTGTGCAGATTAAACAGGTTTCTTTTACGAATAGCTTTTAGGTCATTGGGAATTGGGTCATTAGGTCAAATAATTTACTTTTTGGAGTTTAGGGGCTGTCTCTCCCAATTCCTGATAACTAATCAACTAATGACTTTTTCAGACATTGGTTATTAGCCATTGGGTCAAATAATTCACTTTTTGGAGTTTAGGGGTTGCCTCTCCTAATTCCTAATGACTAATCAACTAATGACTTTTTCAGGCGTTGGTCATTGGTCATCAGTCATTGGGTCATTGTTCAAGATTCCCCCTTTGGGCAGAGGCGTTTGGTTCTATTTTTAGACCTCAAAAAAGATGAATAACGGTGCGCCCCGCTGGGGCTAATGGCTAAATGTTTTCTAATACTACCAACGGAACACCTTTACAAGGCTTTTTCAGCACCGTAGGTGCGTACTGTTAGTAGTATTTTAAATAATCTAAGTATAGCTCCGTAGGAGCGTCCCGTTTTTCTTGGCATTGATGAAGAACCAATCGCCTCTGCCCTTTGGGGGTGAGGGGGCTTTTGTAAAATAATTTGATTATTTAGTAATTTTGTACTTATATAATTTAGCAAATGATAACTTAATGCCTATATTTACTTGTTATTTAAGCATATTTAATAAAATCTTGCTTTCATTATGAATACAGAGGAAAATGCAATGCAATGGGAAATCAATTCTTCACAATTAAAAATACGTGAGTCAAGTATTACCCTGCTACCTGTCAGTAAACTTAACCCACACCCCGACAACCGACCGCTTGGGGCAAGTGATGAAAAAATAAAACAACTTAAACTTCTCATTGCCAATGCAGGGTTTGATAGCTCGCATCCCCTTGTAGTACGCTCTTACAGCCAAGGTTATCAAATCATAGAAGGTGAACACCGCTTCAAGGCTGCCAAAATGCTGGGATACCTTGAGCTACCTTGTGTAGTGCGTGAGCTCAACGACACAGAAGCACTCATACAACTCGTATTGGGCAATATTCAGAGTGAAAGCAAACCTCTTGAAATTGGGTTAAATGCCCTCAAAGTAGTACAACGTGAGGGAACTTATACAGTAAGTGAGTATGCACAGCGGTTAGGCTCTAGCGAAACTACTGTGCGCCGCTACATGAATGCCAGCGAAACTTATCAGTTTATACAACAACAACTGCCCGAAGGTGCGCCTATACTTGATGAAGTCTATAAACTCGAGGAGATTCATAGATGCCCAAAAACGGATTGGCTTTGGCTACACGACCTAGTGGTGAAGAAGCAACTCTCTAAGAATCAGGTCATTGAAATTTCACAGGCACTCAGAGAGGTCAAAACAGACAATGCCAAAGTATATGATTTGTTTGATTTTATGAAGCTGCGCCAAGAAATTGCACAAAATATCTTAAATGGCAACAAACAAATGGGAGCAGTTTATAAAGAACTTCTCCAAACCATAGAAACAAGCTACGAAAGCCTAGAGGAAAATATCAATAGCTATGAATACAACGTACTGACTGATAGCATAGACACTGAAGCCATAGAACTCAAAGAGTGGTTTATCAATAATCTCAAAGAACTAAAGGTAATCACAAAGCAAAATGTGCTAGAAACCTACAAAGATGCTCTGCAGCTCAAACGCAATAGTAGCCTCGAGGAAGCCGAACGCACAGCAGCCTACTTCAGAGATAAAAAAAATACCAAAGAACGTGAAGAGCAAGAACGCCTCGAGCGTAAAATGCGTCAAGTAAAGCCCGAAGAATGGTGGGCTCTAGGGCAACACCGCCTCTACTGTGGCGAAGGTAACTCAAGAGCTTTTTTTGAGCAACTCCCCCACCAAGTAGCAATGACTTACCTCAACCCTCCCAATCTTACCAAAGTGAGTCTGCAAAATGGTACAGAAGCCTGGGCTTATGATTATTTTATCAAGAAATCTGAAATTGTGGTGGCTACCCCCCCCATTGAAACTTTGCAAAACTTTTTTAGACTGACTACCATGCCTTACCAATGGTCTATTGCGGCACAGCTCAACCTTAAAAAAGGAGAGGCAGGACTCGGAGGCTGGCTCTATGCAGCAGTTTTTGCTCATAAACCACTGCATACGCAAATTAAAGATAGCTTAAAAATAGATGCCTCAGACCTGCAAGGCAATCGAACACACGATTTTCTAACACATTTGATTGAAAACTTTTCGCGTACCCAAGAGGTGGTGGTAGATGCACAGGCTGGGCTGGGTACTATGTTTATGATAGCCGAAGCGCAGCACCGTATCTGCTATGGTGCTGAGAAAGACCCCATGCTCTGCAAGGCCATTTTAGAAAAATGGGAAGAAGAAACAGGGCAAAAAGCAAAGAAATTTAATTAAAAATAACATCGTAAACAAAACATCGATATAAGATTCTCTCTCTCAATAGTAAGAAGTTTAAAAATTTTCTTTGTGTAGTAATCACCGTGCCAATACAATGCTTGTCTTGTAGTAGATTTGAATTTAAACAAATAAAAATATGGAAGTTACCATTAGTATCAAGAATGACAAGGGAGAAGTAACAGAAATTGTCAAGGAGTTATCTCCTTTTGATGATAGCAATATTCTAAGTAGTATTGAATCGGAAGTTTGTTCAATCAAAGAAGAATTACTTCCTCTTATATCAGAAAAACTAATTGAATTTCACCAACAGGAGTTCAAAAAGGAAAAAAATCAGGAAGAAAAACGGCAGTGAGGGTGGTAATATATGGCATCAATGGTGCGATTTAGGGCAAGAACCAACGTTATGTATTGGAGGATGGTAGCGCGAGCAGTTATTTATCCCAATGTGGTCTCCCTGCTGTCCGTTATTTCCGCTTCGCTCAAACTACGGACAGCACTCTACGAAGAACTGGGGCTTAGTCTCGCTGTGCTAAGACTAAGCACAACTAGGTAATTGGAATATTTATCCCAATGATTGGGATTTCTTCAGTGTAATCCGTTCTGTAAAACCTATACAAATGTGAACATTTGCTGTTTACTTCCTGCTTCGT
>CAYZQI010000052.1:0-27797 GCA_964480455.1 uncultured Cytophagaceae bacterium | reverse complement strand
ACTAGGTTTAGCTGATGATGAATTGTTGAGGGCAGGTTTTGCACCCAAGAAGAATATATTGCATTCCTCCTACAAAGGACTAGCCATTGATTTTTTTATCACCTGCAGAGGTGAAATGAGTGCAAAGACAGATACTTTAGCTAAGTGGGTATTGGATAGTGACACTTCGATACAGAAATCAGCTGCATTATGGTATCTCGTTAAAGGTGAGTTAGGCGATACCGTTACTTATAAGCTTCGATATATGGGAACAAAAGATACTTGGTTATCGAGTTTGCGCTATGACTGTGAGCTCTTTGAGGGATGGGATGATGAAGACATAAAAGAGTTACTGTTTCGCAAACTGCCCTCTCTCTCGGATCTTGAAAGAGGGGGTGGTGAAGATGATTACAATAAGAAGACCACTGTAATTTCCCCAGTGGATGTTCCAAAGGCCCTAGAGAATATATACAAATGGTGGAGTGAAAATAGATCTGACTATCTTGATAAATATGAGTTAAGCACCTACCCAGATAATTATGCAATTAATTCGTTGTCAGATGATGATAGGTCTGCCTGGCTAACAATGCTGATGTTAGGATCTTTTCATACTTTTGGAAGGGCAAAGCCAGAACAACACAGAAACTTTTTAGCTTTATGCAATAGAAAAGGATGGTGGGAGATTTTCTCTCGAAGAAACCCGAAGAGTCACTCCGATGATTGGATGGGTATACTTGAAGACTTTATAGATGATCAGTCCGAAGACAGTAGGTTCGAATACTGGATGCGACTTTTCCCAACCATTTATAAATTTTCGCGAGAAGTAGAGGAATATGTAGAACTGTTTTACAGCCTCGAAACACAAGGTGAAAATCTTGATGTAAAACAAACCATGGCACCCAAAACATTTTCTGAATTTCAGGGTGGTGGAATTACCGCAGCTCCTATAGCCAGAACACTAGGTATGGGGGTTACTTTTATTTTGCGTGAAATGATGCGCAAAGGCCTGTTCAAAAAAAATAGCGAGAATATCAGCCCCTATTGCTATGTGCCTTTAGGCAGAGTTCGAAATCTTTTCAGTAAAATGGGGTGTCGGGATCTAGAAAACGGAGAATCGCATTTGGTCAAATCCGAGATTATCTATGGATTTTTATGTGAACATATTGGTTCAGAAAGGGCTGATTTTGCCAAATCATTCGATATACCTTTTCAGTTTATTGCTGAAGACCTGGAATTGCAGGAACAATTATTCATGTAAGGAAACCAATCGGTGTTGAAATTATGAAAGACCAATATCTTCCTAATGACAATGTGTTCCACGAAACCTATGGTTCTGGGCAAGTTATCATAGATAACGGTGACAGTGTAATAGTTCGATTTGACACCGGAATTCAGGAATGTGAGAAATCGAGTTTAAATAGGAGGTTAACTCCGCAACAGGCAATACATAACCCGGAATGGCATCGTCCTCTTGAGGTTATTACTAAAATCCAGGCAGAGGCTATTCAGTCAGTAAATGATGCCTGGGGTGTATTTTCATGTTCGCGCATATCATTGCTTCCTCATCAATTATGGGTTTGTAGACGGGTATTGGAAAGATGGCCTGCAAGATGGCTTGTAGCTGATGATGTAGGACTTGGGAAAACAGTCGAAGCAGGTCTCATTCTCTGGCCTCTCTTATCTCGAGACACCGTCCGAAGGATATTGATATTATGTCCGGCCTCGCTCACAGAACAATGGCAGGTTAGACTCCGAACGATGTTTGATATTCGCATGTCCGTCTATTTGCCGGAGGCTGACACCGAAAAATCAGATTTTTGGAATACCCATAATCAAGTTATTGTCTCGATGCAAACCTTGCGCAAAGATCATAAGGGGCGTCATGATAGATTTCTTGAAGCTAAACCATGGGATTTAATTCTGGTGGATGAAGCTCACCATCTGAACGCCGATGAAAAAGGTGGACCTACTCATGCTTTCAGGCTTGTGCAAAAAGTTGTTGAGGACAATTTAGTTAATTCGATGGTGTTTCTGACTGGAACTCCTCATCGTGGGAAAAACTATGGCTTTCTGTCGTTGCTGAGCTTATTGAGACCAGACCTTTTCGATCCATCTATTTCACTTGCTGATCAGTTGCAGAACCTCAGCAAGGTAATGATACGCAACAACAAACAGAACGTTACTGATCTCAATGGTAAACGACTTTTCAAGAAACCAATTGTTGATTCCGTTACCTATGAATATGCACCGGAAGAAGAACTGTTTTACAGACAAATGACAGAGTTCATATCTACAGGAAAAGCATACGCATCATCTCTCGACGCAGCGGCAGGTAGCGCCGTTATGCTTGTTTTGATTTCCATGCAGAAGTTAGCGTCAAGTTCAGTGGCTGCAATACGCAGAGCATTGGCTGGGCGCCTCAATCGGTTGCGGGACGGTAAAGCAAGATTAAAACAGATGCACGCCTACAGAGAAAAGCTTGAGAGTATGAGAAAATCCAATGAGTTCAACGATTTTGATTTTCTAAGTAAGCTTGAGGAGAAAATAGTTCAACTGTCTGACGAAGTACGTCTAATGCAAGATGAAGAGCCTCGTCTACAGGAACTTGTGGAGTTAGCTGGGCATGTTATTGATGAAACAAAAATAAATGAGATTATAGAACTAACCAAAACACGGTTTTCTGAAAGACATGTTCTGTTTTTCACCGAATACAAAGCCACCCAATCGCTCCTCATGTCAGCTCTAATAAAAGAATATGGGGATAATTGCGTCACCTTCATTAATGGAGACAATGAAGCACGTGATGTGAGAATGGGTAACGGTGAGCAAATCAACATCAAAGAAGCACGGGAGAGTGCCGTTGAAAGATTTAACTCGGGTGAAGTACGTTTCATGGTCTCAACCGAAGCAGCAGGAGAAGGCATTGATCTTCAGGAGGCTTGTTACACTTTGATCCATGTAGACCTACCTTGGAATCCCATGCGTCTCCATCAGCGCGTTGGGCGCTTGAATCGTCATGGCCAAAAAAAACAGGTAGAAGTAATGACATTGCGCAATCCTCAGACGGTTGAATCACGTATCTGGGATAAACTGAATGAGAAAATTGATAACATCATGCAGTCACTACGACATGTCATGGATGATCCAGATGATCTCTTTCAACTCGTACTGGGGATGACTCCATCCACTCTCTTTACCGAGACCTTTACAGAAGCAAACAGCATTCCCAAAGAATCCCTGTCAAATTGGTTCGATGAAAAAAGCGCGAGCTTTGGTGGCAAAGATGTTATTGAAACAGTGAAAGAACTAGTAGGGCATAGCGCAAAGTTTGATTATCAGGAGGTCTCTAATCAAATTCCAAGAGTTGACCTACCGGAACTAAAACCTTTTATGCTTGGAATGTTGTCATTGAATGGTCGACAGGTTAAACACGACCAAGACACTGATACAATAGGTTTTCTTACACCTGACCTTTGGCGAGAAGAAACAGGTGTAAGAAGAAAATATGAAGGATTGACCTTCGATCGAGAGTACAAGGGCAAAGACGGTGCAGTAAAGATTCTTGGAGTTGGGAATAAAATAGTAAATCATGCAGTAAAGCAGGCTCGCGAAAGCTTTTCTTGCCTAATGACAGCCAAAGGAGTCAAAAGACCTCTGTATATTTATAGAATTACTGATAGAGTCACAGATACAGGTGGCTCTGTTCGGTCAGTTCTTGTAGGAGTAGCACCTGATGAGGATGGTAGAGATACCATACTAAAAGATTGGGAACTGCTTCAGGAAATGAATGTAATTATAAATCTATCAGGAATTAAAAAACCTGAAATATCGGAGCCACCAGAAAATATTGATTTTGTTGATTCCGAAATTGAAAGAACTCGTGATCTGCTATCTAGGCAGATAGATAGCTTCTCTCTCCCCTTCAAAATTCCAAGCAGTGAGCTTATGGCAGTTGTACTACCCGTACAAACCGAAATGAAAAGGATAAGTTAAGGTGCAGACGAACAGTGTAAAACGTAAACTTCAGGTCTCCAATGGCCATTATTTAGATGTTGATCAGATTGCCCGATTGATTCATGCCTTAGTAAATACCGACGAACAAAAGAAAGCGACAATGACAGCTCTCGAAGAAGAGTCTGGTCTCCCATTTCGACAAGTACGAAATCGTGTCAGTATTGCCCGAGCGATGGGGTTATTTAAAGAGAGAAAGTTGGAGCTAACAACTTTTGGCAATTTGGTGGCTCAATATGATCCCTTTTTTGAAGCAAAAGGAACCCTGGAGTTTGCCCATTATTTGGCAGCTAGTAATTATAAAAACTTAATATGGTACGAAGTGTTTAATACATTGCTCCAACGCGAGCAGGCACTGGATGCTGCAGGTTGGCTCAAATATTTCAGAGAATTCCTAGCTGGCAGCTATTCACAGAATTCCCTCAAAGAACATTTAGGAAAGGAAATACGTTTCGTTGTTCAGGCCTACATTGATAATGTGTTTAGCAAAATAAGTGTTGTGGCAATTGATCAGCATAACCTGTTGCAAAAAAGAAGATATCTTCATCCAACCCCGCTTATATTCGGAGCAATTCTCTACCATTACGGTGAAAAAGTGGGGACTGAACTTTTACAGGTTGAAGAACTGTTAGACATGCCTGGAAGTCCGACAACTATCTTCTTCATGGACAGAAATGTATTTGATGGAACGATAGAATTACTTCATGACAAAGGCTATCTCCGTTACGAAGGCACCCATGATTTAAATCAGATACGGTTAAAAGAAGAGTACACAACAAATTCTTTTCTGGAAGCATTTTTTGAAAATAGAGAACCCAAAACACAGTAACTAGAGGCAAAAAATTAATGAAAGCTGTTGATTTAATTGAGCTGGCAAATTCTCTTCCCGGAAGGCGGCGAGGAAAGGCCTGTATAGTGCTTGCAAAGGATTACGCAGGCCAAAAAGAATGGGCCGATAAACTCGCAAATCTCTCTGGTAGTGCTCACTGCAATATACTGGACGATTTCATAAACAGCGACGGTTCACTCAAGCTTTCCTCTTTTACTGTAGATGGTCTATTTAATTATCTAGAGAAAAAGGCATCAACACAGCTGCTAATAATATCAGGTGTTGAATTCATAAAAGCAACGTGGGCGCACAATCCTCAAAAAGCAATGGATGAATTGGCTACAAAAATAGAGTTTTGGAGTAAAGATCCTGCTCTGATGTTTGTTATGCAATATGATCCATTGATTGCAAAGATGAATTTCTCAAGATTTAAAGATTTGAAGTTTGTTGTTGATCAACAAAATACAATTGCTCTTTAAAAGGAAGTATGCATCCCTATGATAAACAAAGGACTGTTCAGCAAGTTATATATAGATAATTTACGTAACAATTTATCCCTAGACGATGCAGCAGAAGGACGGATGGCAACCCTCGCTCAAGCGTGGCAAAAGTCCAATACCGAATCTCTATCCGGTATCTGGGAAAGCTTTGTCAAGCAATCGCTTGGTTTCTTAGAATTTGTCACTCACCCTACAATCAAATCAGACGGGGTCGTTACACTTTATGACGATTGGGATTTCGCAAATCCAATATGTGTAGTTTGCCTTGTAGATCCACAAGCAGATATCAACGATTACAGGCTTGGTAGATTCTGGCCAGGTAGGCTCATCGCGGAACTAACAAAAAAAAATCTCAACTATGGAATACTCACCAATGGTTCGCATTGGAGGCTATATTCTACCAAGAGTGCAAAACCTTACGAAGACTATGTAGACCTGGATCTTGAAGCTACCTTGGCAGACAATAACACTGCCGAATATGCTCTATTTGAAAACTTTTTCCATGCCGGATCATTTGTAGCCCAAGAAAGCGATGATGAGGCAAGTGAAGATGAAAAGGCAGCAGGCGTTTACTCCTGTGAACTAGACCTGAAAAAAGCCGCATCTGAAGAAATACTGGAAGCCAAGGTGAAATCACCTTTCCTCTTCCAGGTAGATGAGGTTATGCAATATATCTGCAACGGCTTCATTTACGATACCCGAAAAACAGGCGAAGACTACACCGAAGAAGAACGAAAAGAGATATTTCAAAGTGCAGTAAAACTACTCTACCGCTGCCTTTTCCTCTTTTATGCTGAATCACGCAGTCTACTCCCCTCAAAGATAGAAAAGGAAGATGCCTACAGTACACGATCCATTCGTGCCCTTTGCCATGAAGCGCACAAGTTTCAGTGGGGATTACGTAATGATACAGATGAATATGATTTATGGAAGCACCTTAAAGGGTTGATCAACGCAGTCAACGATGGTGATCCGGAATATGGGATAATAGGTTATAACGGGGGCTTATTTGATGATGAGCAGGAATATTTCTTAGGTAATCATAGGCTGCGTAATGATTTTCTCGCTCGTGCTCTTTATTTGATGGCGTATGTGGCTCCACCAGATGCAGATCAAAACCAAGAATATGAAATACCATACGAGGATCTCGAAGTCCGACACCTTGGTGAACTCTATGAGAATATTCTTGAATTCAATGTTACACTTGCAGTTGCAGATAGAGTCAGAAGAAGAACGACAAACGGCGTCCAAATAATTCTTCTATCTGAGACTGAAAGAAAAAGCGGAGATTCAATTATAAAAAAAGGTGAGGTGTATTTCGCCGAAACTGCCTTAGAGAGAAAGCAGTCTGGTTCCTACTATACACCTGAGTCATTAGTGCGGTTCATCAATCAAAAAGTTGTCATAAAACCCTTACAAGAGAGGTTCGCAAGGCATCGACAACGGTTTGATAATTTTGTGGAGCAAGCAGAAAAAGGACGTGATGAGGCAACAAGAAGAGGTTCGCTGCAATCGGCGTCAGCGCTACTTGATAGCTTTATTCGAAATGAAGTCCTCACTTACACTATCTGTGATCCAGCTATGGGGAGTGGGCATTTCCTCGTTAATGCAGTCAATCAAACAACAGGGTTTGTCATAAGCCTGCTCTGTGAACTGCCCTTTCTCGAAAATGTACATGCAGAAATTAGCACTGATCCAAATTACTGGCGGCGCCTCATAACCAGGCATTGCATTTATGGCGTTGATCTAAATCCACTATCCACCCACCTTTCCAAACTGTCTCTCTGGCTTAATTGTTTTGCAAGAGATCACAAACTCACTTTTCTTGACCATCACCTCCGCTGCGGAAATTCCCTTATTGGTGTTCGCACTATTGATGACATAGCAAACCCGCCGCTCAAGAACAAGGAGAGGAAAAAGAAGAACCCGAAACAGCTATCCGTCATTGCGCCTTCCGGCTTTAACGAAACATTAGAGTATGCTGCAGCCACAATCGCTGAAATCGCATCAGCGGATGAAGACGATACTGACTTTCAAAAAGAAAGTTTTGAAGATGCCTACAAAGCAGCAAAGACCAACCTAGGTGCACTGGCGGATCTGCGAACAGGATTCCTTATGGGCGATATTATGACTCTTGAGGAATATGGGCAACTATATGCGCAGCTTGTTCGACAAAAGGGCAAACCTCTGTTTTCTGACTCCGGACTCCAGGATATTTGGAAAGAAGTAGAAAAACTTCAAAACAACCATCAATTCTTCCACTGGATGCTGGAATTCCCAACTATTTTTGGACCAACTGGAACAGGAGGTTTTAATGCCACAGTTGGTAATCCTCCCTGGGATATTGTTAAGCCTAATTCACAAGAATTCTTTTCGGCATATTTGCCCGGCTTCCGTGCTTTAGAAAAACAAGCGGCTAATAAGCAATCGAAGCGCCTGATGGCTGATAGTCGCGCAATTGCAGAGAAGTGGGAGAAGTATTGTGTGAGCTTTTCTGAACAATCCACATATTTCCGAGAACAAGACGCCTATCATGTTCTAGGGCAAGGTGATATCAACACATATAAACTTTTCCTGGAACAATTCTTTACCTTGCTCAGAAATGGAGGACATGAAGGGATTGTTGTACCGAGTGGCGTCTATACGGACAAGGGCTGTCAACCTTTGCGCGAGCAGTTTTTTGATCAAAGTAAAATTGACTGCCTCTACTGTTTTGAAAATAAGAAGGCAATTTTTAACATTCATCGAAGTTTTAAATTTGTTGTTTTCTGTACAGAAAAAGGCAAACAGACTACCGAGTTCAAATGCGCATTCATGCAGCATGACCCTGAAAAACTTCCTGTCATTGAAGAACGAGCTTTGAAGATGAGTGTAGAGAAAGTCAGGAAGTTTTCGCCGGAAACATTGAGTGTTATGGAATTTAATACTCAGCTCGATATAGATATAACTGGAAAAATATATGGTGACTGGCCGTTGCTTGGAGAGAAGGTAGATGATAGCTGGAATGTAAAATTTAATGCAGAATTTCACATGACCAGTGCCAGCCATCTTTTCAAATCAGAACCCACTCCCTGGCCACTATATGAAGGGAAGATGATTTGGCAGTTTGATAGTGCCTATGAAAACCCAAGATACTGGCTTGATTATGATGAGGCTGTTGAAGCACTCGGTGACGCTTCTTGGGAGATGAAGAAATACAGAGTGGCATTTAGAGATATAGGTAGAAGTACTGATGAAAGAACATTAATTTCGTCGGTGTTACCTCCATCAGTTCATGGCAACACTTTACCAACAATTGTTCCTTTCCAAAAAGGCATATCTCATAAAGGTGTCAACAACCTTGAATCGCTTTTCTTGTCAGCTTTACTATGTAGTCACTGCATAGAGTACATCATTAGACAAAAGGTATCTGCTCATATGAATTTCTTTTATATGAACACATTGCCTATTGCTCGTGTAAACAGTGATTCTGGTTCTAAATTGCTAATTTTCCTACATGCTATTACTGTCCGGGCAGCCCGATTAATTTCTACTAATCAATCCTTTGCAGAACTCTGGACTTCTGTATTCAATGATAAATGGAATGATAAAGATTTTTGGTACCCAGGAGACTCTGCAATGGCGGATTATGGACCAAAACATGAACAAGATATTCGAATAAGACTTCAAGACCAAGCGGACCACCTCAAAGACGTTTGGACTCCTGAATGTGGAGTCTATGACCGGCTACCAGATCGACGAGATACCGGTGACAGAGCACAACTCAGAGCCGAAATTGATGCCTATGTTGCCCATTTATACGGTATATCTCGCGAAGATTTCAGCTATATACTGGACACCTTTCCGGTTTTACAAAGGAAAGAAGAGGCGGCCTTCGGTGAGTTCATATCCAAAAGGAAATGTTTGGAAGAATATGATCGAATTGCACAGATACTTTAAGATTAAAAATCTTTAACGTTATTGAATCATTCATTGAACCATAAGGAAGCTTGCATGGCAACCATCAGTGAAATCGTAAAGATTAGGACAGGGTATGCGAATTTTGTAGAGCTTAAATCCTCTTTCGAGAAAGACCAGGAAAACCTCGACAGAATGGCGATGTACCGACCGACAACGGCTCATCGCCGAGCTTTTCAACGCCTCTGCCGGGGTTTGTTCAGTCCTACTGACAAAAAGTTCTACTTATTAACTGGGTCTTACGGTACGGGTAAATCTCACCTCTGTCTGATGTTTGCCAACTTTCTCAGCCGTTCAAGTGGTGACCCTGAAGTCGCAGGCTTTTACGACAACTATGAAAAACTTGATGCAGAAGAAGGGAAAAAACTCCGAAACTTGAGAAAAGGTGGGCAATATCTCGTTGCTATTTGTGATTATAACTCGGGGCAGAATTTTGAAGATGTAGTTTTAAAAGCAGTCCTTGAAGCATGTGAAGCAAAGGGGATTGAGTCCCTCGTTCAGACCCAGCATGATGAGGCAGAGCGCCTTCTCGCCAACTGGGAAGCAAAATCGGGAGATGCCCAATCAGTACGCGATTTCTATGAAGATTTTTCCAGATCTTTAGAGAAAATTGCTCCAGCAATTACGGTTGAACAGTTGCGAGAAGGTTTGCGTGGCTATGATTCGACTATGCTTGAGACCTTTAGAGATGCTTACAGAGAAGCACAGGGAGGGACAGAATTTCAATCCCAGGCTGGAAACCTCATTCCAATCCTGAAAAAGCTTGTCAAAAGCCAAGAGTTTAAGAGCCGTTTCAAGGGATTGGTCATACTCTTTGATGAATTCGGTTTTACTCTAGAAAAAGTAGCCTATTCTAAAGACATTCTTCAGGGTTTCATGGAGAAAATTTGTCAGAATGAACCAAATATCCTGTTTGTTGGTTGTATTCACAAAAACTTCGACGCCTATGCAGATCGCTTCAGTAAATCCGATGCGAAAGTCATGAGCGCAAGAATCACCCATGTGAACCTGTTGAATGAAGGAATAGAGGAGATTATTGGCGCAATTATTGAAACGGACAAAACATCAACAATATGGCAGGAGGAAGTAAAACCCAAACTTGGTGTACTGGATACAATGCTTCCAGTGTGTGAAGCTTTACAGCTTTTTCCATGGATTAAGGAAACTCAGCGTATTCGGGAACGCGTCCTGGAAGATATTTACGGTGTGCATCCAATCGCTCTTGCCTGCCTGCTCAAACTTTCATCAGAAATTGGTTCTGATGCTCGAAGTACCTTTACGTTCTTCACTGGTGATACTGATAAATCTCAAGGGTCATATGCCAATTTTATAGAGAATGCTGAACTCACTGTTAATGGGGGTAAGTTGAATCTCTATACCGTCGCAGGCTTATATGATTTTTTCAGCAAGGAACTTGATCTTAAAAATAGTGAACTCAGAGATAGGCAGCGCCAACTCGTAAATGGTTATAACAGCAGTGAGTTAGCTCTGCAAAAAGGGCAGATGGCTGTAGGTGAAATGTTCGCTACTGAGGACGACACGCGAATTCTCATATTGAAAATTATTCTGCTCTATCAGCTTTGTAACATCCCAACATCTCCAGATAATATCTTCTTTGGTTATTACGGATTAAACGCTCAACGTAAAACATTTGATAAACAGATCAAGAAGCTCGATAAGATGGGGGCAGTTTTCTATCGCAAACAGTCAAATACTTATGAGCTTGCAGCTGTTGGTGGAGAAGATCCTTATGACCTCATTGATCGTTATGTAGATGATCCTGAAAAACATCCAGCCGACTTAGTAAGAGCCTTTGTAGAAGAAGCTGGTGATAAGAAAGAACTGACTTACCTCGAAGCCAAGCAATATAACCTCACCTATAATGAAGACAAAAGGTTACTTCGTGTATTTAAAAAGGCAAAAGATCTTGGTCCTGAATTATGGAAAGCCTTATTTGATGAGATGGTAGAAGCAGAAAAAAATTGCGGGACCAGTTATGAAGGGATTGCTGTTTACTGCCTTTGTGAAGATGACACTGATATTAAGATAGCAAAAGATACCTTGGCGGGTATGGGAGAAAAGCGAATTGTTCTCAGCATACCCCATGAGCCTCAACCATTTACCGAAGCGCTTATAAAAGTAAAGGCATGCAGATATTATCTTCAAGCAGGTGAAGCAGAAAAACTTAACCCTCAGACAGAAGCTCGCTTTCGCGACCTTTTTGAGAATAGTGAAGATGGGCTATTGCCAAAGCTAAAAACTATATTGAATCAGATAGTAAGTGGTGAATCAGCCTGCTGGTATGGCAAAGATGGGGTGGTTGTTGTGGATATGCCGATGCAATCGCACAAACCTGCTGACCATCTTTGTGAAGAACTGTTCTCTCAACGATGCCGGATTAAACACCCTGACTTGAATTTCGTGCATGATGATAAATGGAAAAATGCAAGGAATAGAGCTCTAAAAGAAGCCGTTACAATGCTATTGTCAGTGACAACTGTGCAGATCGACAATGGCAACCCTGATAATCACGGGGAGAAAAAATATCTTGAAAAAGTCCTGTTGAGAAAAGCTGGAGCTCTTAGAAAAATTAGAAGTGAAGACAATGTCACTTTCTTTGAGTGTGAGAGAGATGATTCAAAAATCAGTGATACCTTTCCTGTTTTAAAAGAAATTATTGAACGCTTAAACAACCTGCCTTCAGGGAAGACCTTTCAGGTTGGCTCTTTTTTAAAGGAAGTAAAAGGTGATCCCTGGGGTGCAGGAGAAACAGCACTTATGCTCTCACTTTCACATGTCATTTCTGCCTATGGTGAGCGTCTGAGGATTTACAAAGATTCTACCAAAATGGTTGAGGAGCACATAACTGATTATGCAGGTCTAGAAAAAGTTATGAACAATCCTGCACCAAAGTTGGTTTTTGAAGTAAAGGATATTTCCCCAGTTCAAGAAGAGTTAATAGAGGGTATTGCCTCAGCGGTACATGCGACCAAACTCCTGCACGGTGAAAAACGTAGTCTGACCTCAATGTGTGATGCTTTAAAATTGTGGTGGAAAGAATTGCCCAAGATCGCCAAAGTTAAGACTGTTTATGAGGCGGATGAACAGGGCAGAGTTGAAAATTTCAAAAAGAATTTCGACAAATTAACCGGTGTTGATCGCTATGTAATTATTTTTGGCATAATTCCAGAAATGTACGGCGAAGATCAGGTGACAGCTACTGATGAGAAGGAAAAGATAACCAAGATATTAGAAAACTTTACGAAAGACATACAATTGCTGGAAACGGGGGAGGTCAGAGCTCAAAACAAAGTAGCTGGTGCTATTGGTGAGCTTTTTGATGTACAGGGCGATATCGTGGAATGTGAAAAAGCTGTTAAGAAATGGTTCGAAGGCCTAAACCCCAACCAGAGAGATGCCACAAGGTACGATACTGAGCCTGATGCACAAAGTTTTATTCAACAACTTGCGCACCCATCAGCTCCTTACAAAACGAAACTAATGAAGTCCATTCCAAATGCCTTTGGTCTTGATTCCATTAGTGATTGGGGGGTGCTGCGTACCACAGATTATATAGCTAAATTGAAACAAGCCAAGGAAGAGGTTGAAGCAGCGGCCATAATCATCCCGTTACCAGAAATAAAAGGAAAAGAGAAGTTTAAAAAAATCAGTGACTTAAAGTGGGAAGTTGAGGATGGAGGGAGCCTGGAAATTGTACTAACAGACGGTCTTAGCACTGCTGTCTATACTCTTGATGGATCAGATCCTAGAAGCTCTTCAACGGGCCAAAAAATTTCTGAGAGTACTGTTCTTGATAGCGAATTCTCCGAAAAACCAGCAATAAAAGTAAGCATTAGAGGACTGGATAGTTCTGGTAATTACAGTGATTGTATTACTTGTTTAGTCGTTAATAAAAGCAAAGAGTACGAAGTACATATTGGCCAAGACGATATGTTTACCAAAAAAGGAACGTTTAAGGTGCCAGATTCTCTTGAGGCCTTAAAGAAAGTTTTGACTTCAACAGTTGAGCAAGCCCAAAAAGACCGTGTTATTACAGGCGCTCAGGCTGATAGTTTAAAAGATATGTTTAAGAATCTGTGAAAAGGTCGGGTCAGAAAGTGAGTGACAATATTAGGAGTCAGATAAGCCTAGTTGGAGACTTTTCCGGAACTATCCCTGAAAATGTTCTCTTAGTAGAAGAAGATAAGGATTATGCTGTTGCTGCCAGACAAATACGTGAAAGCCTAGCTCTTGGGAAGGAAACGAAAATATGGGTGAGAAAAAGAGCATATTATAGCTGGTTACAGGCATATGCTGAATCTATTGAATTCAAAGCTGAATTTAAAGAGAAAACACCAAGGTTAATATTGGCTGAATCTTGGAATGTTTCAATCCCCGACTGGCTTACAGACAAAGAGGTTCTAGACCAAAAACTTCTAAATATTAATTTGGTGGAAATACGTTTCAATAACTTTACAGATGCTATCTTGTCGGAATTGCTTGGAGACTATCTTGCTAAGTCACAGATATCTATCGAAGACTTAAGCTTAATTATGAATATAGCTTCTGCTGAGAGCCAGTCCTTGTTTGAACGTTACCCTGTATTGAATAGGTGTTTTGAAGACAAATGTATTGAATGGTCGCAACAATCAAACCAGCCATGGGTTTCGAAGGTCTGTGAGCAACTGAAAAGTGAACCAGAGACGCTCTGGCATGATATGTCACTATGGGTACTCCTCCATCAATACCCTAAGCAACTACTAGAATACCAACTACCTCTACACCGTATTGCATTAGTTCAACAGCTACTGCCAGGCAAACTTAATGATCTGGAGTTACATGTTGTCGCTGTCGAAGAGGCATCCAACCAGGTGGAAATCTTTTTTAATGATATTAAAAATGACCCTGAGAATGGAGAAGATATCGACCGAATTATAAAGTGTTGCTCAGGAAAACTCAGAGTTGAGTTCGTTAAGTTACTTGAGATAATAAATAAATATTCTTCTTTTGTACAAACAAGTCATCTGGAAAGTATCAAAACAAAATTTTCTTCATGTCCCGGCATCTCGACCAGTGACATAATGAAACTTAACACTTATTTGATTCCCACTATTCCCAAAATACTAAAGAAAGGAGAAGTGTGGAGTAGTTCGGAGTGGTGCACTTGGACAAAAAATGAATATGTGCCATACCGTCGCTGGTTAACAGAGAGCAGTAAGGAGAATAGTGATCTGGAAGAAACAGTTGCCTTTTTTAGTGATTGGTATATTGAGAATTTTTCTGAAATTCAGCAAGATAGTGAACGTAGTTTGGTTCATATTTTATCATCTTGGGATAATCGCATTCGAAAGGACAAAGTGTCGCTGATACTCATCATTGACTGTTTGCCCCTGACCTATTTTGACTTACTGCTAAAGGCCATGAATATCAATGGTTTTCACAAACATGAAGAAGGGGTCCGCTTTGCACCTCTTCCAACTAATACTGAAACATGTAAGTCATTACTGTTAACCGGAGATTGGGATTCAAATGATAAGGCGAGTTATAAATCAATTGTCCAGCAAAGAGTAGAAACAAGTTGGCCTGGCAAAAAAGGATATTACTTGGCTGATTTGCAGGCGATGGCATCAATAGATTTTTCGGACGATGAAGAAGAGGTAGTTTATGTATTGAACTATCTTCCTTCTGATGAGGTAATGCATAGTAATCCTGCCCTAAAAGGGATGACGTATGACGACGAGTTATTCAACTGTTTCACGAAACTCGCAGAGACTGTCCATTCTTTTATCCAACGGAGGCAATTTAAAAGTGATGATGTGTCGATCTATATTGTGACTGATCATGGTGCAGCCCGGATATTAGACTCAGAGCTTCGAAGCTTCGAATCTACTGTGGTTAACGAGCTCTTTGATAATCCTAAACATCGTTTTGCTACGATATTAAAACAAGAAAGCTCTACAATACCCAAGAATCTATGGGATATTGGATATCAATTCGAGCAGCCATTTGGAGATTCCGAGACGACCTATTTTATTCCACAAGGACATAAAACCGCAGGAATTAAGAAACGCGCCCCAGGCTTTGTTCATGGAGGAGCAACACCTGAAGAAGTAATAATTCCAGTTGCGGTATTTAAAGCTGTTAAAAGTGAGTGGAAAGATCCATTGTCGCGATTTGTTGATACTAAGTTGGATTCAGCAACAAGTGCAGCAATATTTCACATTCAGCGCCTTGTAGAAATAAATGTAGCAATACAAAATCCTAATCCAGAAAATCTGCGTATTGTGAGGGCAGAAATTGTTAAGCCAGAGTCGTCTGAAATAAGAGAATTTCACACCAGCAATATTGCCGCTAATAGTGAAAAACTATTCAATATTAAATGTTATTTTAAACAAGCGGCGACGAAAGAAACGGAATTGTCGATGCGTTTCATCTACCAATATGGTGAAGAAGAACGTGAGTTGCTTATTTCAATAAATTCAACATTTAAATCTGCAATGACCGGTGGATTCAGCCTGAAGAATTTGTAAACTAAGGGAATACAATATGAAATCATTTGAGATAAAGGCCAGAGATTATTACGGAGAGGTTGTAATAAACAAGGGGCTCATGGGTAAGGCTGGGTTTGGGGCAAGAGCAATACCGGTATATGTGGGTGAATGGATTATCGGCCAATTTGTAGAGGATGGTGATATCACAGAGGAAGGTCGGGCTGAAATTGTTCGAATTGTTTCTGAATATTTACCTCAGAAAGCAGATAAGAATAGTATATTGAACCGCTTAAAAGAACAAGAAGAAGTAAGAATACTAGATGATTTTAGGGTTAATGTAAATCTTGATAAAAACGCCCACGAGCTCAGCATTCCACTTCTTGATGTTAGTAAGGCCCAAATTCAGCAAGGAATTGTAGATGAAAATCCCATGCTATTGAAAACTGGTATGTGGGGAATAGGCACCCTGCGATACGTACCACCGGACGGCGAGGAAGTTCTGAAAGGTCAAATCTGGATGGTCGATTTCAAACCTTTTCAGTCTCCTGGTATTGATATAGGTTATTTTAAAGAATGTAGAAAGCAATTCAATTTAGATGAATGGATCGATCTTCTCATTTCAAGTTGTCAGTTTAATCCCGATATACTTCAGCTCCCCCAAAAAATGATTTTGTTGAGCAGAATCATTCCTTTAATTCAACCTCGAGTTAATCTAGCAGAATTGGCGCCAAAAGGAACGGGTAAATCCTTTGTTTTTGACAATATAAGTCGTTACGCAGCTGTAATTCCAGGTGGAAAATTGTCTGCCCCTTCGCTATTCTTTAACAGTAATTCGAAACAGATTGGCCTGATTCCGAGATACGATGTTGTTGTGGTCGATGAGGTGCAGAAGATTCAAACTGATGCTTCGGGTGAAGCCATGGCAGCTCTTAAAATGTATTTAGAGAGCGGCCGGTATCGTCGACAGACAGGTGATATGGGTACCGCGGAAGCTGGTTTTATGTTACTTGGAAATATAACCATTGGTCCTGATAAAATGCCTCTTTATGAAACCAATGGTATCTTTAAAGAGCTGCCTACAGCTCTACAAGAATCAGCTTTTGTTGACCGCATCCAGGGATTTCTTGAGGGATGGTTCATGCCAAGGATCACAAGAAACACCCCCTCGCCTTATTTAGGTTTCAAAGGTGATTTTTTTAGCGAAATTTTACATGAAATGCGCGTTGATCTGCAGTTTGCTGACTACGTATCTCACAGTTTACGCCTTCCGGAATGCGAAGACATGCGCGACAATAAGGCTGTCGCTCGTCTAGCAGAAGGATACTTAAAACTCTTATTTCCTGATTTAAATGTCTCTAATGAGGAGTTTATTGAATATTGCGTCAATCCTGCAGTTAGAATGCGTCAACAGGTCCGAGATGAACTATCAAAACTTGATCAGGAATTCAAGTGGGTAACAATAAAAAGTGAATTACCTGATGAATTTCAATATTCACACCCGGTAACAAGACCAGAGCCGATTCAAGAAGATGAGATAGAAGTTGACCCTCTTTCCAGTAGTAGAAAACCTGTTGATACTGTTATCGATATTAGAGAGGGACAGAAAGGGATATCGTATGCGAAATTGTTTCTTCCATATCTGCAGGGAGCAAAGGAAATTAAAATCATAGATCCTTATCTCAGATATCAATATCAGATAAGGAATTTTTTCAATTTTTGTGAATGTGCATCTCCAGCACAAGGCAAGCTGAAAATTCATCTTCTTGCTGGTGCAGATTCAAACGAAGAAGAGGTTACGCTGTCTGCTGAATATCAGGAATTAAAAGATACATTGGAACAGGAGCGAGTTGAACTCACATTTGATTTTGACAGAAATCAGCACGACCGATCTGTTCGAACAGATACCGGCTGGACTATAACTTTAGGACGAGGGTTGGATATCTTTAAAAAACCCGAGGGAAGATTCAACCTTGGTTTTGTTGATCAGACGAAGCGAGAGTGCAAAGCAACAACCATCACATATACAAAAACAGGATAGATATGCGCACTCCCTGGCTCAAAATACACTCAATTTCAATTTTGGAGCGCTATTATGAGCTACGATGAAGATCCATTAGATCTCCTTGGATATCTGCAGAAATTACTGTTTTCAGCCTTACTACGTCATGAGAAAATATGGATCCCGAACAATTTCAACTAACATCATCGATACAGGAAGATGATATTGCAGACTCTAGAGCGCTTCTTGATCAGCTCTTAAATGATTCTCGTCTATATACTAAAAGTAAAGAATTTAAGGAGCTTTTGAATTTTACAGTTCGTTTACGTAATTTTGCACCTTTTAACGCAATGCTTTTGCAAGTCCAGAAACCAGGGTTGAGTTATGCGGCTTCTGCATATGATTGGCGGTTTCGATTTGGCCGATATCCTAAAAAAGATGCACGCCCTCTTCTTATTCTTTGGCCATTTGCTCCTGTTGTATTGGTCTATGATGTGATGGATACTGAAGGAGATGAGCTCCCCGAAGATGTAGCTTCCTTTTTATCAGTGGGTGATATAGACGAATTTAAACTTGCTATTTTTCCAAGATTGCTCGCAAAGAAGAGTATCAAGTGGAATGCATTTGATGCAGGAGACAATAAAGCAGGGTCTATCCAAGTTGCCCATCGTGCCAAATCTCAAGATGATGCTTCGATATATCAAATAAATATAAATCGGAATCATTCGAGCTCAGTTCAGTTCACAACATTAACTCATGAGTTGGGGCATTTATTCCTTGGGCATCTCGGACCAGATAAAAAACTGCGAATTCCAAAACGCCCCAAAATGGACAAGAAACAAGTAGAATTAGAAGCAGAATCAGTAGCGTACCTTGTTTGTAAGCGAAACGGTATTTCACCAAAATCAGAAACCTACCTGTCCGGCTATGTTGATAAAGATGAAAACATTGAGCAATTTGATCTCTATCAAATAATGAGAGCTGCTGGGCAAGTTGAAACAATTCTTGGGCTTACGTATCATACGAAATATGAGTAATTGTGTGTTGGCTTCACTTTGAATATGACAGTTCATAATAACAGCAGAACCATTAGCCATTTTCATTTGATTTGGCGTCCGGCATTCAGGTTCAAATAGCACCGGATTTCCAACAAGAATACACATATCTGATGCTCTTGAAGTTGCAACGTGGCCGGGATCACGTGGAATGGCTGGCCGACTTCGACTGGAATCGGTGGCCGGAATCAATGGAATACGCAGCTTGATAGTGCTTTTAATGATTTTCAAGTTTCTTGACTTACACCTGAGGAATGGTAAAGATAAAAGCATAACAGACATATTAACCAACTAAGAAGGAAATGGAGGCATCAATGACTATCGGAACAATCAGTATAATCATAGGCGTTGCCCTTCTGATTCTGTTAAAATCATTCTTCGGTGAAGAGAAAAGCTCTGATCTGAAGAAAGGGTTTCATGGAGTTGACCATGATGAGTTATTTAAAGAAGATCTGGAATTTGATCCAAGTTGGTCTGTCCTTTCCTCCAACACTCATCATCCTGATGATGAGTGATATGATTTATACTGAAGGATGCATAAATTTCTGTCTTTCGAACACGCTTTTCTTGAAAAATTCCTTGTCATTCGATGATGTAGCAGTGCAGCTATTGCCTGCCATGAATAACCCTCCCTGAGGGTAAAACAAGCCCTTCATTCTGAGGCTGTTGTTCTGCCAGACTACCGTCATAATAGAAAGACTGGTTTCTGTAGAAATCGTGAGTCGGTCGTGGTGGAGTTCCATTACTTAGTCCGGATATGTCTTTCATGAGATCGCCTGCGGTGGTATGAATACTTCCATTGCCGGATTCTTCAGTCCGGTTTCTATTGCGGATATCGTTAGCAGAGCCCGTAACGGACTCTGCATTAGGCCTGTCTACCGGCATGCCTGATGATGGGCTCACTAGACTATCATCGTTGATACCATAGGTCTTTGACCCTGCTACACTTGCAGCCATTCCCACATTGTGTTTGAAATTGTGGTCCTGAATACTTCCTTTAGTAGACGCTATAGTATTGGAGACGGCACCGGCCGTGCTCCCCCAGCCATATCCATTGCCACTGACAAAGCCATTAGCGATATCTTGCATATTGTTTACGCCCTGGCTGCCCTGTTGCGTCAGAAAACTGTTAAAGTCGTTGATTGTCCTGCGAATATTCTCGGGTGATTCACTCCCATAGCGCGCCGTAGCATAATTTCTGACCAGGGCGGTGGTCAGATCTGCACCGTACGACTCGGTCGAACCGCTGATGTCTCTGGCATCGCTTAAGAAAGAATAGGCTTCAGTGGCCCCTATCTGTTTTGCCAGTCTGGTCATATAATCCAGGCTTCTGGAATCCTGTAGAGTCTGCTGGAGTGATTCCGAACGAACCTGTGTGGCTGTATTTTCAAAGGCTCTGGCCGTCTCTTCCGAAACATTAAAGCTTACCTTTTCATTATTCTGGCCAACAACAGTAAGCTGACCGCCACCACTGAAGATGCCCTTGAAGCCAGCGCCTATACTGCTTTGAAATTGAGTTCTGATATTCTCCTCCATCGTGTTTACAAAACTCGACTTATCACTAATAGCCCGCTGCCAGTTCTCACGAGTCGAATTATCCAGCCGTGATGTGAAAGCACTTGCCTCACTACTGGTCAAACTGGCCCTTTTGGCCGAATCCATAGCCATTTGCCAGGTATCACTTTTTCCCAGGCTATTGGAAGCGGCAACAATCTGTTGCTGTTGCGCCATGGCGCCTACGGAAACGGGATTCAGGCCATTGACGGCCGCATGAGTTGCCTGGTGATTTCCTGCGCTGTCAACGGAATACGATGCGCGGCCTTCGGCCATGGTGTCAACGGAAACACCGGTACCACCGGCGCCGGTGGTGGTCACCGTGGTCGAACCATCTGCATTGACGCTTTCCGATTTCGTTCTGGTGGCATGGCCATCCGGTGCTGTGGAAACTTCTACAGGACCAGCGCCCGTGCCCACACCCATTCGTGCTGAGGCCATCATGGTGGCCATTTCGCTATCCGATGTGCCTTGAGGGATCTGTCCTGATTGCTGCAGGGAATCCTTGGCGTTCATGGCGGCGCTGTATCCGCCGACCGAGCGGTGGGTATTCCAGGCCTGTGCCGCCGCCATGTTGGAAAAGCGATGCTCCGGCATTCCCGCAAGCAACCCGGCGGCCCGCACCTGCTGATTCATGGCGGCTGAGGTGCCTTCCGGGGTGAGCAGTTGTCCGGCCTGTGCCCCTGCGGACTGCACCATCCTGCTGAGGTTGCCTGCCAGCATGGCCAGGGCGTGACCGCCGAAGCGGATCAGCATCATGGAGAAGAAACTGGCCAGCATGATCCCGGCTGAGCGAATCACCCCAAACATGGCCAGCAATTTGATGGAGATGGTGGGGAAGGCGGCCATGGCATACACCCCCAGGCTGGACTGGCGCATGTCTTCAAAGGCGTAGGAGGCATAATCCATGGCCGCGCCATGGATCACGGCATCGGTGATCCCCCAGGTGGTGAGGAAGACGAAAAAGCCGAACATCACCGACAGAGCCTTGCCGACCACAGGGGTGAACAGGAACAGAATCAGGAAGGGCATGACACCGATGGCAATAGCGGTCATGATCGCGCGGATGATGGGGATCCACTCGTTCATGGTGAGGCCTATCCCTAAGCCGGTTGAGGTGATCTTGCGGTTGCTCTCCATCAGCATGGCTGTTTCGTAATCGTCCTGGAAATAGAAGGTGTAGAGGATCTCGGCTATCTGGCGCTGCTGGATGATTTTCTCCGGGGTGACGCTGGCGCCGGTGGTAAAGTTCAGGGTGCTGCTGAGCAGGGTTTTGCAGGTGTTGAGTTCGGCTGTGTTATCCGGATCAAAATAGGCCTTACTGCACACCTTTCTGATGGCTTCATCGTAATTGGTGGGATTGGCATAGATGGGCCGCAGGTTTTTCCAGGCCTCGGTGCATGTGAGGCTGGTGCCTTCCGCACGTGTGGCATCATAATAGATCGTATAGACCGCCGGGTTGACTGCGGCCTCCAGATCAACCAGAAAATCGGAGCTGGTGTTGCGCAGATCATCCAAAGACAAAGTCGAGCCGGGACGGAGCAGCTCGAAGGTCACGCAGTCCTTGACGTAGCGGATCATACTCGTTCTGGCATAATTGTTTTTCGGCGCGGATCCCTTGACCGACTCCAGGGCCTTGAAGCCTATGCCGCCGGCGGTTGTCCGGTAGTGGGCATCGGGTGCGGCGGCGGTATCGATGATATCGACCATGCCCCGTTCGATCTTATTGAGGAATCCGGCGGTAAAGACCAGGGCATCGGGAATCTGGCCGATGGTCTGGAACCGGTTCAACACCGGATCATAGACGGTGATATTGCCCTTAGGGACAAACAGGGCGAGATAGAGAACGGCGCCAAAGACCACCGGCACCGCCCACACCAGCGGGATAACCCGCGTTCCGGTGGCCGCTCTGGCCAGCCAGATGCAGACCCCGGCAAGAAGGCCCAGTACCATGATGACAAAAAGTAAGCCCTGATAGCCCGCATCACTGAAGATCAGACCAATCTTGACAAAGGCCTGGGTGATCGGCTTGAAACCGCCATAGGTGTAGTATTCCATATCCAGGGCCAGGGCCTGACCGGCCTGAAGCACGGCAAACAATAGAGCAATTAGTGTGAGTGTCTTCTTTTTCATATCGGCTACATCTGCATCCCAGCGGCGACATCCTTGCCGTAGCGCCTGGTTATCTCGGCGGTTATCTGCATTTCGATCTTCTGCATATGTTCAAGATACTGCATGATGGTGGACATCTCCTTGGCCGAGGCGACATAGCCGGCCCGGGCGGCATCCTGAAGACGCCTGATCCGGTTCTGCATCAGCGAGATGTTCTGATCGGCATGTTCGGCGAAGATGACGGCGGCACAGTTTTCCGAGGGCTGGCCGGTGGCGGCCTCCGCCTGTTTCTCCAGCATCTCTCTGGCCTTCCAGGCAATGGTCTCGGCCCGTACGTAGAGATCGGAGAGCATCTGCAGGGCATAGGCATTGGCGGTGATATCGGCAAGACCGGCCACGGCTGCCTCTTTCATGCCAGCGCTGACGGCGGTTTTGAGGATGGGCAGGGCAGAGAGGGGATTGGCGGCCAGAAAAGACTCTTCAGCGGTGTTGAGAACCCCTTTATGCTCAATCTTATCTGCTATGGAAACAAGGGTGTTTTGCACATACTGTCGCAGGTCGCGGTTGGTATCGCTGATCTGATTGCAGAATCCGGCAGAGTTTTTGGCATAGACCGCACCACTGGAAAAGGCCTTGATGTCGTCGGGGTTATTGGCGGAACAGGGTGGATCATAGGATATCTTATAGGCGTTGGCCGGGCCTTCGAGATTGACGTCTCCTATCAGGCCGCGTATCAGGTCGATATAATCGCTGGGCAGACCGATCCTGCCGCCGACATTGTCCAAGAGTGATCCGCCGCTAAGGAAGGTTGCGGTTATCTCGGTATTGCATCCGCTGGTCACCCTGGAGACATCGGTTGCTTGCGGGACGTTGTTGTTGGCCTGGTCTTCGGCGGTGACGATATCCCACATCTCCGAGACCCCCTGACTCAGTTTGTTTTCCTTGATGGAGGTGCCGAGTTTCTCCTTCATGACCTCGCTTGAATGAAAGCCGTTTTCATCCATGACCATACCGACCAGTTCCTTGGCTGCGGCGCATTCATCAAGTTGCATCGAGTTGAGCTTGTCGGAGATGGCCTCAAAATTCTTGATGGTGTTGGAGCACTGCTCGCACAGGGTTTTCAGGGCCAGATCAAAGGCGACCGCCGCAGCACCGGAGAGGATCCCCTGGAGTTTGCTGACCAGATAGTCGCTGTTCATGAAAGAAAAACCACCCATGAAGACATCGATGCCACCGCAGCCGCTTTTGATTCTGGGCATTTCCACCGTCACCGGATAGGAGGTGCTGTCCGGCCACCTGGTGCTGAAGCCGCCGCCGGAGTAGTAGCCCCGCTGTTGCCCGGCAAGATAGTCGGGCGAGGTGGTGGTCTTCTGCTCGAGCCAGTCGTCAACCCAGGCCGAGCTCGCCTGACCCGGAATCAGGAACAGACCGGTTGCCAGCACAAGTGCACAAACTGTTACTCTGTGATTTTCCATGGCTGCTCTCCCTTATGGAGGATGGAGGTTGGATCGAATGGTGAGCCTTTCTGAAAATCGTACATCAGAAACGTATCTTCTTTGGTGCTGCCCTGCAGGGTGCGAACGGCACGGTAGAGCTTTCTTTCCAACTCCGTCAGGGCGACAACCCCGTTGGCCACGGTCATGGAGTTGTCCCGGCCCTTTTTGATAAGAAGCAGGGTGGGCGTGATCGTGATGCTAAAGCGGGCGGCACTGCCCCTGTTCCTGCTGATATCGACGGTTTTGATCGGCCAGCCGTATTTCTCGACAAAATAGGCGAGAATTGCGGCCTGCTGATCGCAGAAGCCGCAGCCGGGGCTGGTGAAAAACAGCAGGGCATGATCGTTGCCTGCTCGACTGAGGGTGGTAAAGATTTCATCCTGCTGCATCTTGACCCTGGCAGTGACACCAGGAGTGGCGCTGGGATAGATATGGCCGACATTAAAGAGTTCGCCATACTTCTGGGTGACGTACATGGTGGCATTGGTATAGGCCAGGGCCTTGCGCCTGGCGATATCCTGCATGGTCAGATATTCCATGATGTTCTGCTCCGTCGGCTTCTGTACCGCCTTTTTCTGCAGGACATCAAGAAAGGCCTGGAAGTCATCCGGGTGCATATTCCACAGATCGTCGACCGAGTAGCTCTCAAGTGATGGTATCGGACGTGAATCTGGCACCTGTTTCTTTGTCTCTTCCGGTGGCGGCGGATCGGCATACCAGAACCAGCCGTGTTTGGACTGCTGATAGAAGCCGTTGTCGGCACCGTCTGCCCCGTCGGCCCATAGGGAACTGGGCAACAGGGCCAGAGCCATGCCCAGCAGTAGCCGCCATCTCTTTTTACCAAAGCGGCAGGGCCTTATGGATGATCTCGTCTGCATGGATAAACCCGAAATATTTGGAGTCAAAGCTGCGTGAGTGGCTCCCCAGCATAAAAAAGGCGTCTGCCGGGACCGGGCCGTTGAACAAAAACTGCGGCAGGTCCCGGCCCTTACTGTCCTGGGCAAGGGCCTGTCCCAAAAAGGTATGACCGCAGAAAAAATGGCCTTTGTCATCACGCCTGAGCGTATCTCCCGTCGTGCAGCCGACCCGTTTGATAAAGAGGGCATCACCCTGGCTCCTTGCCTGGACAAAGGGCGTCTGTTCCTGCTTGAAGACCAGGTAATCGCCGACCCTGATCCTGGCCATATCGTATCTGATCCGGAAAAAGACTCTGTGGTTCAAAGAATCGCTGGTTGATACGATAAGGCGCGTCGGCAGCCACAGTCCGGTGAGCAGGGCAGCAAGAAATACCACGGCCAGGCCCTTTTCCCTCCTGTCCAGTTTGGTGAAGGCGCCTTTTCCCACGCTACTCCTCGATTCTGATTGGTTTTCCATTTCGTAATACCGCATCCCCCATCAGGATGACATTCGGCGCATGAGCCGCTTTCTCATCGAGGAGAAGCTCTATCTTCTCAAGGTTTAGTCGCCACTGGGTTTCATCGATCTCGCCTGCTACCAGTAAGGCCTTCTGCGTTCGCAGGTAGCTCTGCAGATCCAGCACATATATTTTCTGGGCGAAATAGTGGTCATAGGCAAAGATGGCCGCTGTGATGATCATCACGGTAAGGGCAATGATCTCACAATAGCCCGGTCTGGCAGGTATATTCTCTTTTTGTCTCTTCGTTTCGCTCATCTGTTTCGTAGTGTCGTGATCAGTTTATCCAGTGTCGTGCTTTTTACTTCGCTGTTGATCCGCTCCAGCATATAGTCCAGTGCCGCATCTCCCTGCATCCGGTAGGCGGTATCGCCGTTGACATAGATAACAGCAGGCACCTGAGTAACGTCATAGGTGGCAAACAGCGTCGGTTGCAGTTTGATCGGTACCTGATAATGCTCGCATGGCTGACGCTCGCCCCGGCAGAGCGGATCTTTCTGCAGGATGCGACTGAAGTACTGTATATTTGCCCCGGAGTTGTTGAGTCCATTTACCCAGCCCCGCATCGCCATAACCACCTTGGCATCCCCAGCTCCGGCGATTGCGGCGATATGGGCCTGCATGGTTTCTATGGGCACGGAACTCGAGAAGAGGAGATAGACCTTTTCTTCCGGTGCCAGGCTGCTATGTTCTTGCCGCTGCATTACTTCCTTTTGTTGCTCTTCCCAGGGTGCGGTATAGCCCGCGAAGATCTCTTTTTCCAATCGTTGCTCTTCACACCTGATCCGTTCCTGAAACTCAGGGGAGTGGAAAAGTTTGGCGGTTTCCTGTGCAGCCTTTATGCCTTCATCCTGGAATGTGTTGGTCGGCAATGTTATATGTTCCGCCTCACGTTCGGTTCTCTCCAAAAGTCCGGCAACATCTCCTGCCAGAACTGCACTGTGGCAGGCTCCCAATACAAGAAGCAGGAAGATCAGAAAAACCTTCATTGGCAGCAGGTACAGCAGCGTTGTTGGCGGTAGACCACCCATAAAAACTCGTCGTTTGATCCCTTGGCCCCCTGATACGGCGGATTGAGGCCCGAATCGTAGAATTTTGCAGATTTGCCCACCGGATAGGCCGGCGATCGATCATCCGGCCGGACCACATGCATCTTGTAATGGCTCTTGATCCATACCGGGGTGTAATCGCAGCCGCAGAGATTGTCGGCCGGATCACAGATCATCATCATTCTGTTGAGTTTATATATCAACCGGGAGGCGACGGTATTATTGGCCTGCACGATATTGTCATTGTCGACATGACCGGTCATGGGGTAGGCCGATCCGCCACTGCCGATGCACCAGGGCATAAAATCCAGGGTAAAGCCCAGATTGACCATCTCCGCATCCGCCATACAGGCCATCTGCATGGCCTTGTTGGCAAAGAGCACCGCTTCCGGGTGAATAATGGCGGAGAGTTCGTCATCCTGCCACAGCGAATCGTATTCGCTCCACCACATGCCATAATCGTTGCGATCACATTCCCCATACATCAGCGGGATCAGGTAGGCATGGGCCTGGGCAAAGGTCGATTCGTTGGCGATATCGACCGAGTCCGAGCTTTTGTTCTTGCCGCCAAGCTCGTCAATGGCGGCACTTCCGGTATACTCACCCTGGTAAGGCGAGTAGTGGGCCACCGACACCGTATCTTCCACCAGAAAAGGCTCCCAGTAGCTGATGATCATGCCCTCTTCGTAATAGATTGGCGGCGGACGCGGGCAGATGCATATCCCCTCCACCTGAAAATTAATCTCCTCCCAGTGCACATCGCTGCCGGAGTTGAAGGCTTCGCCTGATTTCTCGCTGTAGGCAGGACCAATCAGCAAAAACGACAGCAGTAAAATACCAAGGCTATATCTATGTATTCGCATTAAAGTCCTTTCGCTTGTTACCCGGTAAGAATATCTATTCCGATAGATCAACCTTCGATTGCGCAACATAAGCAACGCAAAAGTGCCGAGATTCTCGGATGCACAAAATTTGCTGATCTCTCTATATTCTTTTTCCGATGGGGTGACGCTGTGAGGGGCTGGTTGATTGATGTTTATGATTTCATGAAAGGTCTGGATACGACGTGTTGACTGGGAAGTGGAGATGTACGGAAAGGGTATGATTTTTTGCAGAACCTGCAGTTTTCAAAGTAGTCCGGTGGAAACAGGCTGGAAAAAACAGATAAAACACGATAGGTTGCTTTGTGTTGACCGAATTGATTTATGGAGAAGCCGGTTTGGGCTTATAAAGCGATTGGTTTTCAGTAAATGTCCAGTTTTTTTGCTTATAAACTGGACATTTATTTCTACTTTGCAACATGACAAAAAAGTTAAAGCCATTGGATTCATAGAAATTATCATAAAATGGC
>CAYZQI010000051.1:0-28221 GCA_964480455.1 uncultured Cytophagaceae bacterium | reverse complement strand
ATGAAAAACAAAACTATAACTTTTTTGTACAATTTATTTAAGTTTCTTTACTAATTTTATTGATTGTCTGACAATTTCTGTGAAAATCTGCAGCAGCGGACTTCCAGACTGCTGGCATTTATGTTCTGAACAGTATTCAAGCTATCTTATGGAATACTACCACAAAAATTGTCAAAAAACCATTTTATTTTATGAACACTCACTATCAGCTTACTACAATTTACTCATTCCATAACTAAGGCCCAATTTCCTTTTTTGGTTTTATTCTTTTGCAGGCACAAAAGTTTCGGTCATCTTGCCTCCATCATCTACGGTTATCATTTTTTCTGCTGAAAACTCTTTGATGTTTAGTTTTTCTTTACCCTCAGAAAGTTGAGAAGCCATTTCACCTTTTTTGTGTGTAAGCACTAGGACCATAGCCTCGCCTTCTTTTTCTACATTCCAAGTACCTGAGGCAATTTCTTTTCCTGAAAATAATTCTACAAAAGTGCCATCATCTGCCAACTCAAGAAAAGCATTGTCTATGTTATCTTGGCTTTTACCTTCTGTATCAGTATAGCTTGTCATGGCCCACTTTTTGACAAATGGCTTGGCATCTTCTGAGATTTCAACGGTGGTCATGTTCTCTGATTCTTCTGTATTGCTGTTATCTGGGGTTGATTCGGTGTTACTCTGCTCGGTACTGCTATCTGTACTTGTACTATCTGTATTTGTATCGGTTTCAGTACTACCACCACAAGCAAGTAAGCTCATTAATAGAGCCATCAACAGGAAGTTGTTTAAATATTTCATAGGTAAATTTGTTTATTTTGTTAAAGATGAATTGTTTTTGATGCAAAATAAGAAAAAAAACATTCACAATGTAAAACTTTTATGATATTTTTTATTTACCCCTAATAAATCTCAAAAAAAGCATTAAAATTGCCAAAAAAACACCTATCTGACATGACAAACCTCGAAAAATGGAAGTTTCCCTACAAAATCAATCCACAGTTCAAGACCAAAGTAGCTTATTTCTCTATGGAGTTTGCCTTAGACCAATCTCTCAAAATTTATTCTGGTGGATTGGGTTTTTTGGCAGGCTCGCACATGAGAAGTGCCTATGCACTGCGCCAGCAGCTAGTAGGAATAGGTATGCTTTGGAAATATGGCTACTACGACCAAAACCGCTATGATGACCAGAGCCTACGCCCTGATTTTGTAGAAAAAACCTACAATTTCTTAGAAGATACGGGTTTGGTAGTGAAAGTAGAAATCAATGGAAACCCCAACGTGTACGTAAAAGCATTTTACTTAGCACCCGAAGTATTTGGCACTGCCCCTATGTTTTTACTCACTACCGACCTACCCGAAAATGACCACTTGGCACGAACCATTTGCCACAGGCTTTATGACAACAACAACGCCACACGGGTAGCACAAAGCATAGTGCTTGGGCAAGGAGGCGGAAAAATTATCGACCTTTTGGGCGGCGTAGAGGTGTATCATCTTAATGAAGGGCATGCCCTTCCACTGGCTTTTCATCTGGCAGATAAGTACCCCACCTTAGAAGAACTCAAAAAACATCTTGTCCTTACTACGCATACCCCCGAAGTAGCTGGCAATGAAGCTCATGATGCGCAGTTTCTCAATACTATGGGCTTTTTTAAGAAAACTCTTAGCCCCGAAGCACTCAAAAAGATAAGCTATGACTCCCCAGTATTGAGCTATACTCTTACCGCACTCCGACATGCCAAAATATGCAATGGCGTATCGCAACTACACGGAGAAGTAGCCAAAAAAATGTGGCAAGGCAATAAAGATATTTGCGACATTATTGCCATCACCAATGCGCAAAATGCCACTTATTGGGCAAGTAGCGAAATGTATAAAGCACTTGAGAAAGGAAAAGATGCCACCCTCACAAAACTAAAACAAACCTACAAAAAGGAGCTTTTTAAAGAAGTAGCCAGCCAAACAGGAAAAATATTTGATGAGAAAACGCTCACTATTGTCTGGGCAAGAAGGTTTGCAGCTTACAAGCGTGCTGATATTTTCTTAGACGATATGGCAAGGCTTGAAAGAATACTGAGTGCTACAAAGTATCCTCTGCAAATCATCTGGGCTGGCAAACCCTACCCCCTTGATGACTCAGCAATTGGGGTATTCAATAAGTTGGTTGCCTTTACCAAGCATCGCAGCAATGTGGCAGTACTCACAGGCTACGAACTCCAGCTCTCGAGGCTGCTCAAAAAAGGGGCAGATGTGTGGCTCAATACCCCTCGCCGCCCCCGCGAAGCCTCTGGCACAAGTGGCATGACGGCAGCCATGAATGGAACTGTGAATTTCTCCATTATTGATGGCTGGGTCTGCGAATTTGCAAAGCACGGTGAAAACTCCTTTGTTGTGCCAGTTATAGAAAGTAACTTGCCTACTGAAGAAATAGACCGACACGACCGCACACACTTGTTTGATATTTTAGAGAAAGAAATTTTGCCACTTTACTACGCTACTCCTGAAAAGTGGCTACAAATTGTCAAAAATTCTATGCAAGATGTGCGTCCTTTCTTTGACTCAGACCGCATGGCAACAGAATATTACCAGAGAATGTACGATATTTAGTAAAACCACAAAGGCAGGGCTGCTTTTAGCCACCCTGCCTCTGGTCAGAGATGTCGTAAAAATCAGGTATTTTATTTATTAAATGTTCTCCTAAAAACTCAAACCCCCTTGGGCATAATCATTCGGCAGAGCATCAAAGGCTCTATTGTTTCTTTTGGTGGTGTGGGCATTAGTGCTTTCACCATTTTATTCTTTTATCCTGCTTTTCTTAGCCCTAGCGAGATAGGGCTGCTTTCTTTTTTAGAGGCTTCGGCTTGGACATTCCTCTCATTTGGTAGCTTAGGGGTGTACAATATGGCAGATAAGTTTTTCCCGCAGTTCAAAAATTATGAGCAAAAGCACCATGGTTATTTGCTGTTTTTAGTGCTATACCTTGCACTTGGTTTTTTATTGGCAATAGGGGTATTGCTGCTTTTTAAAAATTTTTGGATAGGCCTCTACATCAAGAAATCGCCCGAGGCCATTGATTATTTTTACTACTTGATTCCGTTTATTTTTGGTTTGATGTATCTTTCCTTGCTAGAAAGCTATGCAAGGATACATTTGCGCATTGTAGTACCAAGTTTTTACAAAGAAGTAATAGTAAGGCTTTGCATACTTCTGGCGGTGCTAGGCTACGGCTTTTCGTGGTATGCTTTTGAGTGGTTAGTAGCACTCAGAATTGCAGCTTTTTTTGTAACAATGCTAGGGTTACTTTTGTACCTCAGGCACTTGAAGATACTTTTTTGGAAAAACCCCTTCCCTTTTCTCACTTGGGCAAAATTGAGGGAAATGACAAGCTATGGCTTTTTTATTGTGTTGGGAGGGCTAAGTAATTTAGTGATTAGTAAGGTAGATATTTTGATGATTCCTGCATTACTGAGTACCACCAATTTGGGGATTTATACCTTAGCTTTTTTTATGGGAACGGTGATAGAAGTGCCGCGCAAGGCATTAGGGCAAATTAGCCAACCTATCATTGCCCAAGCTTGGGCAAACCACGACCACACAATGCTTCAGAAAATCTATCGTAGCTCTGCGCTCAATCAGACCATAGTGGGTGTATGGCTATTTTTGATGATTTGGCTCAATGTAGAGGCTATTTTTGGTATTATTCCCAATGGCAGCCAATATGCTGCGGGGCGTTATGTGGTGCTATTGATAGCTGCTACCCGTCTGGTAGATATGATTACTGGCGTAAATAGTGAAATACTTATACAATCTAAGTATTATTATTTTAATTTGATTGCCTTGTTTATTTTGGCATTGATGAATATTGGCTTGAACCTAGTTTTCATTCCCTACCTAGGTATTACGGGGGCAGCCCTTGCTACACTACTGGCTTTTATTGTATTTAATTTTGCCAAAGGGCTTTTTCTTTGGATAAAGTTCAGTATGCAGCCTTTCAGTCTGGGTATTTTTCAATTGCTTTTCGTAGGAATACTCATAGTAGGGTTAGACCGCTTTTTCCCTTCTCTGGAGTGGCTTTGGCTAAGTATTTTTATCAAATCTATTTTGATAAGCTTTTTGCTAGGAGCAGTTGTACTAGGGTTGAAGGTTTCGCCTGAAATTGATGGACTTTACAAGAAAGCATTACAATTTTTGAAAAAGGATAAGTGATTTTTTCTAACTGCCTTTAAAATAGTCCAACGGGTTATTAATATTCCGCTAGAATTATTTTTATATCCTACCTGAAGAGCCCTCGATTAATAAGGGATAGAAAACAGACTATTTTTTAGCCAAATATTGTTTTTAAGATTTCACTATTTTTCAGTCAGTTAGGCTTTTTTGTAATATTTTATCTTTTTCAGGTCAAATCAAAGAGAGTAGCTTTTAACTTGCCAATGTAGTTATTAAACTACTATTTCTATTTTTTAAATTTAACTGCCTTATAATCAACAATTTATATTACACAATAAAAAATAATATTGTATTGATATAATCTAAAACACACAAAAAAGTCATTTTCACTCATTTTCTAATTTTTCCCTACATCTCTTAGACTGCTCAAAAAAACTAAAAAATAAGGTATCCGTCTAAAAATCTACATTTACTGTTTTAGCAAAATAACACAAAATTAATCTAAATTATGCAATATTTATCAAGAGATACATATTTGTCAAGCGTTGTTTTCTTATTCGTTATCAATCTCGTTACAGGTTATAATTCTAATACAACTGCACAAAATACCGCTGAAGAAATCATCAAAACAGCTCTGGAGAAAATACCACAAAACTACTCCCAAGAAGCACAAAAACTTCCCTTCCTTTACCGAGAAACCATACAAGAAGATAACCAATATGCATACCTAGGCGAAGCAGTAGGCACACTGAATTATGGTGCTTATCAGCAAGCCTTCAATGTGTCAAAGGCACAACACGCTTATCAGAACAGCGACCATTTTAACGGTAATTTTATTGGCAACCGCTGGCACAATACACTCACACATCCCAGCGACAAAGCCCAAATTTTCGGCAGTCGCCAAAGCCACCAATGGTTCAAATACAACATAGGGCAAGCAATCACAGGAGGACCACTCGGACTCACTGCCTACGACAAAATAAAATACCCCTCTCACTTCTTCAAAACCAACAAACACGGACAGGTGCAACTCAATGAAGAATACCAATTTCAGCTCACAGATATGCAAACCTATAAAGGCAAAATAGCTTATTACATTCAATTTAATCCGAAGAAAATTCACAAATTTGAAGCGGGTTTTGAGGGCGTTTTATATGTTGAGCAAAAGAGCTTTGCCATTATGTTTTTAGAATATAAACAGACCTCAGGGCAAGATGTCTATCGTGCCGACAAAGAAGAATTTACTCACCAACAGCACAGTGTGCAGCTCACCTATACCCAAATCCAAGAGAAGTGGCAGTTAGCACACATCAAAGTAACGGACTTCATAGATTGGAAAGATGCACAATCATCACAAAGATTTGCCCAATATACTACCAACTCTGAACTATGGTTGAGTGATACTCAAGCCCTGATGAATGCAAAGGTAAGCACTGAAATATTTTTCCCAAATACATTGAGCAGTACATTGACGCAGATACAAGGTGCATACCGAGCAAATTTTTGGAATCAATTAGCGCGTTCAGCATCTTATCCCACATTGAATAGCCAATTGACAAACGATTTAGAACGCCATCAGGCACTAGAAGCGCAGTTTGAGTCTGTATCCAATCGTTTGGTTTCACTGGGAAAGTAAATAAATGCAGTAATATTTTGGTTTATATGCTTCTGTCAGAGATTATTTTATTCTTGAAACCTTACCAAAATAGTAATAAAATCATGTGTTAGTCTGGTATTTAGTTTGGGTAAACCCTTTTCATTTTGGAAAGGGTTTATTTTCTTAGGAGAAGCTAGTGCTTGCCTGCACATTCAAAAGGTACATCAAGCAAGTTGAAATACTCCAAACGATACGAAAAGTGCCACCACTCGGTGCTTATACCCTGAAAACCAACCTTTTTCATGACAGACTTCAACAGATAACGATTGGCTAGAACGTGCTGAGGTAGTTGGCTGTAGTCAGTGTGTGCACGCTCACCAAAATAGTCGAAAGGTGTACCCATATCCAATTCTTTACCATTTTTGTCTATCAAAGTCAAGTCTATAGCAGCCCCTCGGTTGTGCATACTGCCCTTGCAAGGGTCTGCCACATAATCAGGGTTTTGATACATCTTCCAAAGCTTCCATTGCACGGCAAGTGGGCGGTAGGCATCATATATTTTGATGCGATAGCCTTTTGCTTTGAATAGTCGGTGTGCCTTTAGGAGGGCAAGGGCAGCAGGTTTACGCAGATATGCCTTCGCACATACATAAAGCTTTTGTTTAGTAAAATTATCGGTTGTTGCATATTTGAGCTCAAGCACCAAGCTTGGGTCAAGCTGTTGTAAATCTACCAAGTTTGTATCACGCTGTGCTACAAATGCAGAAACAGGAGCAAATGTTTTGAGTGGGCTGAGTAAAGGCTGGTTTATCCAAAAACCAACATAAATCAAGACTATAAAAAATAAAGACATGGTAGTATGAGAGGTTTATTAAAAGAAGTATAGTGGCAGCTATGTGCTAGCCACTAGGTTTTTGTAGATATTTCATTTAACTTTGCATTTGAGTTCTAGTTATTTTAGACAAAGCTTACTTTTTCTTAAAAGTAAGCAAAGGAACGTGTTTTTTAAAGTAATTTGTAAATCGGTCTAAAAGTAATTTTAATTTGCAAATACCCAAAATAAAGCCAATGGAAAACTTTGATGCTTTTCAAAAATTATTAGCTGCTCCACGCAAAATAAGTATCATATCTCATCACAACCCAGATGCTGATGCGCTTGGGTCTAGCTTGGCTTTATCACTTTACCTTCGCAAAAAAGGACATACTACTCAGATTATTATGCCCAGCGCGTATCCAAGTTTTTTGGAGTGGATGCCCTACTGTCAGCAGGTTATTTCTTATACCCCTACCCAACACAGCACCTGCGAAGAGGTGATCTCAGAAGCAGAAGTAATTTTTTGTTTAGATTTTTCTACCTATTCTCGTGCAGGGCAGGTAGAGGCACTTTTAGCCCATAGCCGAGCACCCAAAATCATCATAGACCATCACCAAAATCCAAACATGGAGGTCGACTTTTGGCTGTGGAGTGTAGCAGCCTCTTCTACGGCAGAGTTAGTTTATACTTTAATAGAAATGTTAGATGACTTAGACCTGATTGACAAGGAAATTGGAGCTTGTATCTATGCGGGTATTGTTACAGATACAGCCTCTTTCAAAAATGCTTCTACCACCAAAAAAGCACATCAAATAGCAGCACATCTCATAGAACTGGGGGTAGAAACAGCCAAAATACAAGGCTACATCTATGATAATAATTCAGAAAACCGAATGAGGTTTTTGGGCTACACTTTACTCAATAAACTTACTTTTCTACCTGAATACCGCACAGCATACATTACCTTGACAGGTGAAGAGCTCAACAAATATCAAAACCAACTCGGAGATTCAGAGGGCTTAGTAGATTATGCACTTTCGCTCAAGGGGGTAGTGCTTGCAGTAGCCATCATTGAGCGAGGCAACTGCGTCAAAATGTCTTTTCGCTCTGTGGGTAACTTTCCAGCGAATCTATTTGCACAAAAACACTTTGGCGGCGGGGGGCATAAAAACTCTGCTGGAAGCGACTGTGTGGGCGAGATTGCCGAGGTAGAAAAACAGCTCTTAGCACTACTGCCTAGCTACCAAACTGAACTAAATAATGCCGACAAATGAAACAGCCTAATCTGAGAGCTAGAAAAACAATGCTCCTGAGTATGTGGGTCTTGTTATTGACCACAGTAGCCTGCCAAACTACCTCAAAGAAAGACCCTAGCCTACAACCTATTGCTGGTGCAAGCAGTACCCCCACAGGGGTTGAATATAAATTCTACACACAAAGCAAGACACCACGCAAAGCCCAACAAGGAGATAGAATTTCTTTTCAGCTCTTGGTACAAAACAACACCGACAGCACCCTAAGCAATCAGTATTTTAAAGAATTGCCTTTTGAAAGCAATTTTTTTATTGGTAAAGAATATTTTAAAGATATCTTTCAATTGATAAGTGAAGGAGATAGCCTAAGCTTCTGGATTCCAGCAGACTCACTCTTTAATAAATCGGGCTACCTCAAAACACCCAAAATCCCCGAAGGCTCTAAAATCAAATACACCCTCAAAATAGAGGCTATCCAAACACTTGGCGACATCAGAAACAAACTGGAAGAAAACCTGAAAGTACAGCGAGAAATAGACGAAGAAAAAATAGAAAAATACATTACTAATTTGCAAAAAACTGACTCAACACAAAAATTTAAAAAAACAAACACAGGTGTCCGCTATCATTTGATAAAAAAAGGTACAGGCAAAATACCTCAAAACGGCGATACAGTGCTGGTCAATTATACAAGCCGTATCCTTGAAGGAAAAGTATATGACTACACCGAAGAAGATACCGAATACCTCGTGGGTGATGCCCTGCCACAAGGCTTTGACGAAAGCCTCACTCTGCTCAAAGAAGGTGGAAAGGGTGTTTTTATTCTCCCCTCAGAGATGGGCTTTGGACCTAAGGGCATGGGAACCGTAGTGCCTCCTAATGCACTCCTCCGCCTCGATATAGAATTGGTAAGGATAAAGTAATTCATTAACACTTAATTTTTATGCTATCTTGCTGGTAGCCAAATCGTTGCATAATCGTAAAATAAATAAATTAAAAAAATAATGGTACATACTACAAATCACAACTGCAAGCTGTTGTAAAACCTCAGACTACCATATATTGAACCTGTTTGATGTTGATTAAAATAAATCTAAGAAGCAGTAAAGTTGAAAAACCTGATAGGTTTATTTGTTTTTTATAGTAGTAAGCTAAAATTTTAAAGACTAACCATTCAAAATGAACATGAAAAAAAATAAACAATTTTGGTTCTATCTCTTTCTAGGACTCGCGCCTCTCGTACTTTTGGGCTGTTTTGTAGAAGAAGAAGAAGAAATACTTGCGAGCAGAAGAGAAAATGATGAGCAAATTCAAGCATACATCGCTACCAACCTCCCCAATGCACAAGGCACAGGCTCAGGGCTTTTTTATGAAATAATCCAAACCAACCCCAACGGACAGGAAATCAATGATGGCGACTCTGTAAGAGTACATTTTGTATTGAGTTTATTGAGCGGTACAATTGTGGACAGCACCCGAGGAGCTACCAAAGTACTCGAGGGGCAGGCCCTAAGCAGCGCGCGTCCCGATAAGTTTCTTATCAGTGCCTCTAACTTGCCCTTGGGCTTAGAAGAAGGTATCAAACTGCTCAAAGAAGGAGAACGCGCCATACTGCTCGTGCCTTCTTACCTCGGTTTTAGTGCCAATGGCACCAGCCTTATCCCTCCTTTTTCAGTACTGCTCTACGACATTTTGGTAGAAGAAGTAAAAAGTGAAGAAGAGCAAATAGAAGAGTACATCACCCTCAAATCACTTAACATCACTACCACCACTGAGTCAAGATTGCGCTACATAAGAGAGGCAGAGGGTAGCCCCAATACCAAGCCCGAAGAGGGTCAAACCGTGTTTGTTACTTACCAAGGCAACCTACTCAATGATGCAATATTTGACCAAAATAGCGATACTACTTTCTCTTTCGTAGTAGGGCGCAACAGTGTGATTGCAGGCTGGGAAGAGGGAATCAAACTGATGAACGAAGGTGAAACTGCCACTTTTATCATTCCTAGTGAACTCGCCTACGGCACTTCAGGAAGTGGAAACAATATCCCCCCTTATGCACCTTTGGCTTTTACACTTACTTTGGTAAAATCAGAACGGCAACAACTCTTTGATTATATTGCAGCCAATGGCTTGGCAGGAGACACAAGCTCTACGCAAAGCGGATTGCTCTATGCCATACAAGAGAATGGCACCGGAACACAAAACCCACTAGCAAGCTCTTCGGTAGAAATCCGCTATACAGCAAGTTACCTAGATAGCGAAAACAACCTCATCACTTTTGAAACAGCTACTACACCCGTTACTTTTACCCTCAGCGATACCGACAACCCTATTCACAATGAAGGGTTAGTAGAAGGTATCAGATTGATGAAAGTAGGTGAAAAGCGACTACTGTTAATGACCTCTGTGCTGGGCTTTGGTCAAACAGGGCAGAGAGCTGTACCACGTCGTACACCCTTGATTTATGAAGTAGAACTTATAAATATCTTATAAAACATGAACCCCATTTGTTTTGCCACACGCAATCAACATAAAATACAAGAAATAAGCGCGCAACTAGGAGATAATTTCAAAATTATCTCCCTTGATGCGATTGGTTGCACCGAAGAACTCCCAGAAACCACAGGCACCATAGAGGGTAACTCAAAACAAAAAGCACAATACATCTGGGAAAATTATCAAACAAACTGCTTTGCAGACGACTCAGGGCTGGAGGTAGCTGCACTCAAAGGTGCGCCTGGTGTGGACTCTGCCCATTATGCAGGTACACGTGATTTTCAGGCAAATATTACACTACTTTTAAAAAATCTAGCTGGACAAACCCAGCGAAATGCACAATTCAAAACAGTCATTACATTGGTGCATGAAGGAGTCTATCATCAGTTTACGGGTATCATAAAAGGACAAATATTACAAGCAGCCCAAGGCACGGAAGGCTTTGGCTACGACCCCATTTTCAGACCAGAAGGCTATCAACAAACTTTTGCTCAGATGCCCTCAGAAGAAAAAAATAAAATCAGCCACCGTGCCCTTGCCTTCAAGCAATTGAAAGAATTTTTGATACACAGCTTGTAGAGGTAAAGTTCAGGCTAACAAAACTCGTAAAAGTTATCAGAGAACCTAAATAATCACAGATTCTTTTAAAACTTCTAATGGAATTGCTTGATAATCAATGAAATTTTATACTTTTGCACCATAAAAAAAGAGGTTGCATAAAATTTTATAACAGTCTTGAAAAAAATCAACTCCGCACTCATCTCCGTTTTTCACAAAGAAAATCTAGACCCTATCCTAGCTCTGCTACAGCAATACGAAGTAGCCGTTTATTCTACTGGAGGCACACAAACTTTCTTAGAAAGCAAAGGAATTAAAGTGATACCCGTAGAGCAACTTACAGGCTATCCTTCTATTTTGGGCGGCAGAGTGAAAACCCTGCACCCAAAGGTGTTTGGCGGAATTTTGGCAAGGCAAGACCACCCCAAAGACCAAGCACAGCTTACCCAATACGAAATCCCAGCACTCGATTTGGTCATCGTAGATTTATATCCCTTTGAGCAAACCCTTGCCTCAGGTGCAAACCCAGCAGAAATCATAGAAAAAATAGACATTGGAGGTATCTCGCTCATCAGAGCAGCAGCCAAAAATTACAAAGATGTGGCAATTGTCCCCTCACAAGCACAGTATAGGCTACTAGCTGAAATGCTCCAAGAGGGGAAAGGGGCATTGAGCTTAGAAAACAGACAAACACTTGCTACTTATGCTTTTGAGGTGAGTGCGCATTATGATACTGCTATCTTTCATTATTTCAACCAAAGTACACAAGTAAGTCAGTCTTTCAAGCAAAGTATCTCTGAGGCACGCACCTTGCGCTATGGCGAAAACCCACACCAACAAGCCATTTATTATGGCAACTTAGAAGGTTTATTTACGCAACTGAACGGCAAAGAGCTTTCTTACAACAACCTTGTGGACATAGATGCAGCTGTAGCCTTGGTAGAAGATTTTGAAGGAGCAACAGCTTTTGCCATCATTAAGCATACCAACGCTTGTGGTATGGCAGTGGCGAGCAGTGGTCAAAAGGCCTACCTTAAAGCCCTTGCAGGCGACCCTATCTCAGCTTTTGGTGGAGTGATTGCCACCAATACCTGCCTTGACCTCGCCACCGCCAAAGAATTGAATAAGTTGTTTTTTGAAATACTTATTGCGCCAGACTTTGAGGAGGAGGCACTTGAACTTTTGAAGAGCAAAAAAAATAGAATATTACTACGGCAAAACGCAAATTTACCTCCCCAAGCACAGTTCAAAACTATTTTGAATGGCGTGATATGGCAAGACCGTGATAGTGCCATAGAAACAGAAGCAAGCCTCACAGTAGTAACAGACCGCGCCCCAACAGCCGATGAAGTAGAAGCCTTGCTTTTTGCCAATAAAATCTGTAAGCACACCAAGTCTAATACCATTGTGCTCTCTAACAAAGACCAACTCCTAGCAAGTGGCGTAGGGCAGACCTCAAGGGTAGATGCCCTCAAGCAAGCTATTTTAAAGGCGCAAACTTTTGGTTTTGATTTAAAAGGGGCAGTAATGGCTTCTGATGCCTTTTTTCCCTTCCCCGATTGTGTGGAAATTGCACACCAAGCTGGCATTACAGCAGTGATACAGCCTGGAGGTTCTATCCGTGATAAAGACTCCATAGAGTTTTGCAATGCACAAGGCATGGCAATGGTAACAACTGGTATCAGGCACTTTAAACATTAAAAGCAATAAATCTCTAAGAACCTGAACAATAGGCAAAGTACTTGCTTGTCTGTTTTTAAAGTAGTACTTGGAGATAAACGCAAAATATTAAATGGATATCAAAGTACTCTAATTTATAATAATTTTGAAATTTTTACGCTCACTTTTTATGGGATTCAGAGATTTTTTTACGGGAGACATCGCCATTGACCTCGGAACAGCCAACACGCTCATCATTTACAAAGACAAAATCGTGGTTGATGAGCCTTCTATCATTGCACTTGACCGCAAAACCGATAAAGTAATTGCTATCGGAAAACAAGCCATGCAAATGCACGAAAAAACCCACGACAATATCCGCACCATTCGCCCCTTGAAAGATGGCGTAATCGCTGACTTTACGGCTGCCGAACTCATGATTAAAGGCATGATTAAGCTCATCAACACAGGTAACCGCTTTTTTACACCCTCTTACCGTATGGTCATTTGTATTCCCTCGGGCATCACAGAAGTTGAAAAACGTGCAGTAAAAGAAGCTGCCGAACACACTGGCGCGCGTGAAGTATTTATGATTCACGAACCCATAGCAGCTGCCATCGGTATTGGTATCAATATCGAAGAACCCGTAGGCTCTATGGTGGTTGATATAGGCGGAGGTACTACTGAGATTGCAGTCATTGCCCTTTCAGGTATTGTTTGTGAGCAATCTATCAAAGTAGCGGGTGATGTGTTTACCCGAGATATTTTAGACTACATGCGCCGCCAGCACAATCTTCTGATTGGCGAACGCTCTGCCGAGCAAGTAAAAATTGAAGTAGGTGCAGCCATGTCAGAACTTGATAACCCTCCTGCCGACTATGAAGTAAGAGGGCGTGATTTAATGACAGGTATTCCCAAGACTATCAAAGTAAGCTATTCTGAAATTGCATTCTGCTTGGATAAATCTATCTCTAAAGTAGAAGATGGTGTATTGAAGACACTCGAGATGGCTCCTCCAGAACTTTCTGCCGATATTTATAACAATGGTATCTACCTCACAGGAGGAGGTGCATTGCTCAAAGGATTGGACAAAAGACTTGCCATCAAAACCAAGCTGCCCTTGCACATTGCCGAAGATCCACTACGCGCTGTAGTGCGTGGTACGGGTATCGCTTTGCGCAATATTGATGCTTTCAAGTCTGTATTGATGGACTAAAATATTTCCATTAACATAATGCGTAAAAAGAAAAGCAAGTACACCTACTTGAACACAAAAAATAGCTTGGGCTTTTAAGATAACCTCTTCAACTTAAATAAAATTAACCTCTCATTTCATAAACAGATAGAGGTTAATTTTTTTATTAAGAATGTACTTTCAATATGCGAACCTTACTATTAATATTCAGAAAATATCAGGTCTTTATACTTTTCTTATTGTTAGAAGGGATAAGCCTTAGCCTAATTTTTCAGCACAACCATTACCAAAATGCAGTGTTTTATAACTCTGCCACAATTTATGTAGGGCGCACCCTAGAAATTACCAATTCAATAAAAGCCTATTTTTCTCTCAATACAATTAATCAGAATTTAGCACACGAAAACCAACAACTCAGAAAAGAGTTAGCGCAAATGCGACAGCAAAAATACAGGCAAAACCAAAGCACCAAGCTAGATTCCGCCCTACCTCGACAGTATGAGTTCGTAGTGGCACGTGTTGTAAACAATACTACACACCGCAGCAATAACTACATCACCCTTAACAGAGGCAGAAAAGATGGTATAGAACCTGGTATGGGTGTAATAGGGCCCTTAGGGATAGTGGGTAAAGTAAAAAGCTGTACGGAGAATTACGCCACAGTGATTTCCCTTTTACATAGCAACCTAATAATATCGGCATTTGTCAAAAGTAATGATGCCATTGGGCGTGTGCAGTGGGACGGCAAGAACTACCGTACTGCCAAACTACTAGAAATCTCTAACCATTTGAAGGTAAGTGTGGGCGATACTGTACTTACTTCAGGGTTTGGCAAAGTCTTTCCTCCTAGCACGATGGTAGGCACTATCAAAAGGCTGGCTACCAAATCGCAGACCTACTTTGATATTGATGTATTGCTGAGTACTCAATTCAATCAATTGACCTATGTCTATGTAGTCAAAAATCAACTAAAAATAGAACAAGAAACCCTAGAAGCAGATAGCTTGAATGTAAATCAATGAGTCCACAGATAATTTTTTTTCAGATTGCCGTTTCATTTTTTGCACACCTGCTTGTGCAGATACTATTTGTGCATAATCTGGAGCTTTTTGGCATTGCTTTTTGCTTTATGTATATCAATTTTATATTGATTTTGCCCTTACAAATCAACCGTAATGTACTTTTATTATTGGCATTTGCCATAGGTTTTTTAGTTGATGGCTTTTATGATACGCTGGGCATACATACCTTTGCAAGTGTATTGATTGCTTATCTCAGACCTTTTTTGATAGATGCTTTGAGTACAAAAATAGAAATTACAGCACTCAATATCACAAATACAGGGCTTTACTGGTTTATTACATACAGCCTCAGTTTGATTGGTATTCATCATTTGGTGGTGTTTTTTTTACAGCAATTTAATTTTAGAATGTTTTTTGAAACATTCATCAGGGCTACCGCTAGCAGTCTATTTACTTTGCTGGCAATTATATTGATACAATACTTCTTTTATAGCAATTATAGAAATGCAAGATAATCGTAAATGGGTCATTATTGGTTTATTTAGCTTGGTGGGAGTGATTTTTCTGGTCAAGTTATTTAGTATTCAGGTACTAAGCGATGACTCACGCCGCAAAGCAAATGCCATTGCCATCAAAACCATCATAGACTACCCACACAGAGGCATTATTTTAGACCGCAACGGCAAAGAATTGGTAGTAAACGCACCCGTCTATGACCTTATGGTAGTACCTAAGCAAGTACTTTTGAATGATACCTTGGCTTTATGCCAGATGCTAGGCATAGATATAGCTACTTTCAGAACCAACTGGCAAAAGGCTTGTGCTTTTGCTCTTGAGCGCCCTTCCATCTTTTTAAAGCAAATCTCGCGTGAGGAATTGCACCAATTTCAAGACCGACTTGTGGATTTCCCTGGCTTTTATATCAATGCCCGTACTGTAAGGCATTATCCACACAGTAATATGGCACACGCATTGGGGTATATTGGTGAGATTAGTGCCGCTGCGCTTGAACGAGATACTACTAACTACTACCGCCTTGGCGATTATGTAGGTATCAGCGGGGTAGAAGCATTTTATGAAAAGGAACTCAGAGGGCAAAAGGGTGTAAGGCATGTATGGGTAGATAACTGGGGGCGAGAAAAAGGCAGCTTCAAAAATGGTGCTTTTGACACCACAGCAATAGCGGGTAAAAATCTTATCTCAAGCCTAGACCTAGACCTACAAAAGTTTGCCGAAGAACTTATGCAAAATAAAAAAGGTGCTGTAGTAGCCATAGAACCCTCCACAGGTGAAATCCTCACCATGGTCTCTGCCCCTAGCTATGACCCCAACTTGCTCACAGGCAAAGAAGCCCCTACTAACTTTGGAAAATTACTCATTGATGAACACAAACCGCTTTTCAATCGTGCAGTGAGGGCTGCTTACCCTCCTGGCTCTACTTTCAAAACAGTACAGGCACTTATTGCTATGCAAGAAAATGTCATCAATACCCGTACTGCCTTTGGCTGCAACCATGCCCTCGTAAAATGCCACGGACACCCACCTGCTGATTTGCAACGCTCCATTCAGTACTCTTGCAATCCATATTATTATCAAGTGTATAGAAGAATTATTTATCAAAATAAAATTACGCAACGCGACAGCATCACCGAAGTACGCCCTGACGGCAATCACAGGGAAGGCTACTTGGTTTGGAAAAAATACTTAGATGCTTTCAACCTAGGTAGAAAAACCGAAACAGACCTTACCAGTGAAGTGCCTGCTTCTATCCCTGAGATGTCTGTATTTGACAATCGCTATGGAAAAGACAACTGGAAATTTTCAAATATTTACTCATTAGGGATTGGGCAAGGAGAGGTACTTACCACGCCTTTACAGCTTGCTAATGTGGCTGCGACCCTTGCCAACAGAGGTTTTTACTGTAAGCCGCACCTTATCAAGGGTATTGAAAAGATAGGAAATATACACCCCGAGTTTGCTCAAAAATATGAAGTTCCCATAGATAAACATCACTTTGAGGTAATTATTAATGGCATGAGAGATGCTTACAGGTATGGCACCGTGGCAAGTTATGCCATTAATCCTGAGCTAGAAATCTGTGGTAAAACTGGTACAGCTCAAAACCCACACGGCGAAGACCACTCGGTATTTATTGCTTTTGCACCCAAAGTTAACCCCAAAATAGCCATTGCTGTTTATGTGGAAAATGCAGGCTTTGGAGGTGTTTGGGCTGCCCCCGTAGCCGCCCTCGTGATAGAAAAATACCTCAAAGGTGAAACTTCTAAACGCCTAGAGTGGACAAGAAACTATGTGATTAATAAACGTTTTATCATAGAGCCTCAGCCCGAAGTAGCACCCAGAGACTCTACTGAGCAGCCCAAAGAAACACCCGCCGCGCCCAAAAAGCAAAAGCAAGACACTGTACGCATTGCATTGAGAGAAGAACAAATCAAACCAAGCAATGAAAACTAGAAAGAAAACGCTTTTAATAGGTCAGGGCACTGATGCCCTCACTATTCTGATTTACCTTGCCCTGATTACTATTGGCTGGTTTAGTATTTATGCAGCAGTGTATGACCCCGCCAAGCCTTGGTTTGCCTTCTCGCTCAACTATACTAAGCAATTGATGTGGATAGGAACAGCCTTTATTTTGATTGTATTCATACTTACTTTTGACTACCGCAATTATGAAACCTTTGCCTATCTGCTTTATGGCGGCATGTTAGTTTTATTGGTTTTGGTGCTTCTAGTGGGCAAAGAAATCAATGGCAATCAATCTTGGCTTGATTTCGGCTTTATGCGTCTCCAGCCTTCTGAGTTTGCCAAGTTTATTACAGCCCTTGCCTTGTCCAAGTTTCTGGTAAGCCCTGGCGAAAAGGCAGAAAGTTTACGCACAAGATTGATGGCAGGTGCTATCTTGGCTGTACCTGTTTTGGTTATTTTGCTACAAAAAGATGTGGGCTCGGCTTTGGTTTTTAGTAGCTTTGCCTTTGTACTCTACCGTGAGCGTATTTTGCCCGATTGGATGCTTTTTGGGGGTATTCTAATGGGGGTCTTGTTTATTTTGGGATTATACTTGAAGCCACAAAGCATTTTTTACTTTTTAGTGATTCCCATTCTTACTATTTCAGTTGCGATTATCCTTTATATCAAAGAAAAAAAGCCTTCTATACTAATTACTGTACTAGGGGTCTCGGTATTACTGATTGGCTACATCTACAGTACAAAATACATTTTTGAGAACTTTTTGGCGCAGCACCACCAAGAACGCATTTTGGTATTACTCAAAAACGATATAGACCCGCAAGGCAGGGGTGTACGCTATAACCTTTTTCATTCTAAAGTGGCTATTGGTTCGGGAGGTTTTTCGGGCAAAGGCTTTCTCAATGGCACGCAAACCAAGCTCAACTATGTACCAGAGCAAAGTACAGATTTTATTTTTTGTACCGTAGGCGAGGAATATGGTTGGCTAGGCAGTTTAGCGGTGATAGGCTTGTACTTGGCTCTCATTATCCGCCTTATATTTTTGGCTGAGAGACAGCGCGACCGCTTTGCAAGGATTTATGGCTATTCGGTAGCCTCTATTTTATTTTTTCACTTTGCCATCAATATTGCCATGACCATTGGGCTTTTTCCTGTAGTAGGTATTCCTCTACCTTTTTTGAGCTATGGAGGTTCTTCGCTATGGTCATTTACGATTTTATTGTTTATCTTCTTGAAACTAGACGCACACCACGAGCAGCAAATGGAAAGAAAATAACAGCTTCTAATTCTTATGATATGCCTAAAACAGTAGTAGATTTTAGTCTGCTGCGCTTGCACGCTGTAAGTGTGTGATTTTTTGACGAACTACAACCAAGCACATCAATACCGCGAAAGTAATCAATCCCCACCAAATAAACTTTTCATATTGTATTGAACGATTTTGCATTGTTTTTTGACGTTTTTCCAGTTCGGTAAGGTAAAGGCTGATTTGGGCATTCGCTTCAGGTGCGTACTGCTGTGCATCAAGGGCAAAGCTGCGTGCTTCTTCAAAGTGCTCGAGTGCCAAGTAGTTTTCTGAAATGCTGAGTGAGATTTGGGCAAGCTCGGTACGAGGTGCTTCAAGTATTTTGAGTAGCTGAAGTTTTTTCACTTGATAGTAAACCAGCGAGTCTGTTTGCTGAAGATAGCGAAAAACCCCTAAGATTTTATTCACAGTTTTGAGGCGTTCTTGGGGTCTTTCATTGAATTTTTCTTGAAGATACAGGGCTTGTTGGTAATAGCCTGAGGCATTCTGGGGAGTAAAAAGTTTATTTTCTATCATCTCTCCTACCAGAATGTAAGATTGTGCGGTCTCGAGAGGTACATCAAGCAATGCCCTGATTTCAAGCTCTTGAAACATATACTGGAGTGCTTCTTGGTTTCTGTTGCCAAAGCTACTTTCTATTTTGGCAATGCCTTGCAGAGCTTGAGCCTGTTCGGCAAGGTAGCCTTGTTCTTGAGCTAACCTGTAGGCTTCCCCATAGTATTTGAGTGCAATTAGCCAGCCTTGTGTGCTGTTGCTTTCTTGCTGCGCTTTTTCTAAAAGGCTATGGAGTTGAGTGGTTTTTGTTACTGCCGCTTCAGTGGTTTGCGCAAGCAGGATCGAGGTGTAGCCCCCTGCCTCTGCCACCATCAGAGCAAAAAAAATAATGACGTATGGCTCAAGTCTTCTCATGCTATTATTTTTTAGAGAGATTTCAAAGCAAAAAAATAGGTGTAAGGATACTGAAAAGTACCTTACACCTGCTTGTTGTATTTTTGAACACCTACTCTGTCAGTTGTAAAAAATCACCAACTTATACAAGAGTAGCGTCTAGTTTCTGAGCAAGTACAGTTTTAGGCACTACACCTACTTGCTTATCTACTACTTCACCATTCTTGAAAACGAGCAGTGTGGGGATACTGCGTACACCAAAAGCCATAGAAGTTTGGGGGTTATCATCTACGTTGAGTTTTCCGATGATTGCTTTTCCTTCATATTCTTTTGCTAGTTCTTCTACCACAGGGGTCAGCATTTTACAAGGTCCGCACCATTCTGCCCAAAAATCCACTAAAACAGGTTTATCCGAGTTATTTACTAGCTCCTCGAAGTTTGCATCAGTAATTTCAATTGCATTTGCCATAATAAAGGGTTTTGCTTTTTGATAAATAAAATTTCTAAATTCTACCTATTTACATCATAAAAGCCCAAAAAGTTCATAATTATTATTGAATCAAATAGTTGGGTAGCCAAAAAGGATACTCAACTGCCCAACTGATGTAGGTAAGGCAGCCTCTTTGCACGCACAATAGAGGGCAAATCATAAAAGGGGAGGAATTTTATCATGTAATTTTTTTGATTCTTTGACCATTTCTGTGATTGTGTGCGATAAGATGAGCTAAATACTGTTTAGAACATAAATGCCAGCGGACTGGAAGTCCGCCGCTACAGATTTCCACAAAAATTGTCAGACAACCGTTTTTTTTCCTTAACTTACAGCCTAAAATCATATAAATTTATTTGTAAAAAATGAAACTAAAAATAGCCTTTCTATTCATAGCAGTTGGCTTGGGGGCTTGTAGCAGCAACACAAGCGAGCAGACAAAGCAATTTCTGAAAAGACCCCCACAACTGATAGCCAATGCTGTAAATTTTAACCCTGAGTTTGACAAAAATTTTATAGCACTTTTCAAAAATGCTACACTTCCTTATGAAAGCGATACAAGCTACGCTTTAAAGGACACTATCCCTGCCGAAATAGCCATTCAATACATCTTAGAAGCTGCGCAAACACTTGACCCCGACATCTTTAAAGACATCTGGGGTGATGCCGAAACACAAGCATTGACCCGTCAAGGGCTCAAAGACCGCTACATTGATGTAGCACACAACGCCTTTGCAGTGATTAACTTTGGGGCAAGTGCAAAGCTACAGTTCAATGAAAATTATCACTCGGTAGTTTTTCATTATATTCCTACTTTTATGGACGGCAAGTACAAATACACTTTTTTGGCAAATTATACCAAAGATGGAAAATTGATAGATGTCTTGAAAATAGGCGAGCTGACCCAATTTGTGGACATGGAGAATACCCAATCTGTAAGCATTAACGAAGATGGAAAAATCAAGGTCAATACACACTTGATGCGCTTTGGCAAAATGTATGACCAAGCAGAAGATTATGAAGAAAGTGGCGAGCAGATTTTTGATATAGACAAAGAAGGAAAGTTTAAACTTAATACTGAGCAGTATTCGTCTTTTTCAGGTGCTTTTCTCGCCAAAACTAGCTCTGCCAAAACAGCTCCTCGCTTCCTGATAGAGCAAATCTTTGAAGATTTAGTGATTCGCTATCAGGCTAATGCTGATACCGCCCCGCATGAATGGGAGATTGTAAAGGTAGATAATAAGAAAAATCAAGTAGTTACGCGCAAACCCGGCACTAACCAAGAATATGTCCTAAGTTATGATGAGGCAAAAGCAACATTCACTTGCAAAAACGCAAAAGGCGAGGTAGCTTCTTACATTAGGTTTAGGCAATAGACGAGAGATTCATTGTAAACTGATAATCAGTTTATTGTTCAATCTATAAACTAGTAGTAAGTTATTCAAAAAAATAAGCAAGCCCGATAAGGCTTGCTTATTTTTTTGTTTTCTTATGTGTTTATAAAGTTAATTCATCGGCTTGACTATTCTTCTATTTTGAATAGGTCATTTTCTAGCGTAGCATTCAACTCTGTTTCTTCATAAGTCATTTTGACGTCCAAGTTTTGAGCCTTGTTTTTGGCAATCATTACTTTTGGAAATTGGATACCCTCAATAGTTGTATATTCTGTGATGTTGATAGTAGTGTTGGGGTCATCTGATTTGAGAAGCATTCCACTCTCTGTACTGTACCACTTTGTGGCGGTGATGTTTGTTGCCAAATTTTCAACTGATATTCTGTAAGCAGGTGTACCTTCTAGGTCTTCTACATCTTCCAGGGTAAGTTTATATTTAGAAGCGTCAAGGTAATACAATTCAGGAAAAATAGGTTCTCCACCTCTTCCCTTGGCTTCCTCACCTTCAAGCACTTGCTCACCTTGTGGGCTAGACATTTTTACTTTTTCTCCATCAGCAATCATAATGATAGATTGGCCCATAATGTCTTGTTTCATGTACATTTTATTGGGCTCGGCTTGTGCCATTTTCACATCAAAGCTCATGCCCATACTTGTGATTTCACCTTTTACTTGATGTCTGATAGTTTTGACTGCTGTAAGTTTTTCTTTGCCTCCTTGGGCTTCTACTGCTTTGTTGATGATCTTTTCGGCAGTCATGTCTTTCATGAGTTCAGTAGTATTCACTTGTGCTCCTTTTGCTTCTGTGGTTTTGCCTTTTGTTTCCTCAGCTTTTTCTTCGGGGTTCATCACGAGTGTAATGAGTTTATCCTTTTTGAGGTATTTTTTGGCAATTTTTTGGAGTGTTTTTACAGAGAGTTTATCAATGCGTGCAGTTTGTGCAGCCGCCGTAAGGTTTTCTACACCTCCACCTTCATAATATACTGTGCGCAAGCCGTTCAGCCAAAATCTATTTTCTTTCTCGTTTTTCTCTACATCTTTGCGTTGTGCCTCTTTTATTTTGTTGAGGTCTTCCAGTGTAGGGCCGTTTTTCTGTACTTTTTCTATTTCTTCATAAACTGCTGCCATAAGTTCTTGCACATTTTCGGGGGCGCAAGTAAAGTTTACACTCATGTTATAGTTTTGGTAAGGGAACAGAGAAGTGCTTGCATTGGCACGTGTGCCATACACTCCGCCTTTTTCTTCACGTAGATTTTCTATCAGTTTGATAGTAAGTACTTCGGCGAGCGAGCGCATTAGGTAGCGTTCTTCTTTTTTCTTGAATGTTCCAGTATAAGAAATCAGCACTTGGCTCTTGGGGTCTGTTCCTTTTTCAAAGGTTTCTGCTACTGCTTCAGAAGGAGGTCTGATACCCAAATCGCGGAAATTTTCTTTGCGATTGAGTGCAGGCAAACTACCTAGGTAAGTTTCAAGTAGCGGTTTGATTTTATCTGTTTCAAAATTACCCACCATCACAAAAGTAAAATCACTAGCATCTGCAAAGCGGTCTTTGTAGATAGCATAGGCACGGTCTAAGTCTATTTTATCAAAATCTTCGGGCTTAGGAATACTGCCGCCGCGTGGGTGATTTTGTGTAAAGATGCTGAATTGCTTGTCAAAGAAAGCAAATTGAGGCGATTTGCCTAAATTTTGTAAGAAAGATTTCTGCTTATTGACGTAAGACTCAAAAGCGGTTTTATCTTGGCGAGGTGCTGTAAAGTATAGATTCACGAGCTGTAACATGGTTTCAAAATCTTTGGGTGAAGCACTTCCGCTAAAACCTTCGCTCAGCTCACCAATGAAAGGATTGACATTTACAGTCTTGCCCGTGAGCAGTTTCTGCAAATCAGTGGCAGAAAACTCACGTATGCCACTTTCGTTCACGATGCTAGAAGCATTGGTGGCAGAGTAATAGTCAGCATCTTCTACCAATGAATGACCTCCCATACTGAATGCTGTCATCAGAATTTCATCATCTTTAAAATCGGTAGATTTTAAAATAACTTTTACACCATTAGAAAGCACTATTTCGGTAGCACCTACGGCTGTTAATTGCTTTTCAGACTCTACTTTGCCTGGTGTAGGCATTTCAGCCATAAGTGGCTCGTCTATTACCTTGTCTTCGTAAGGCTCTACACTTGTTTTTTCTACCTCTTCTAGCACTTTGGCTACTTCGGCTTCATTGGGTATTTTTAGTCCTTCTTTTTCGGGAGCTGTAATGATAACCACTCTGTTTTCTTTGGTAATCCACTTTTGAGGCATGGCATTGATGTCTTCTACTTTGATAGAAGGGAGTAGTTTTTTCACCATGTCGTATTCCCACTCTATGCCTGGCTCAGGACTTCCTTCTAAGAAATAGCTTACATAGCGCATCACCAAGCGTCCTGATTCGGTTTTGTTGCGCTCGTTGTATTGGCGTTCGTAGCGTGTGAGTAGCGCAGTTTTGGCACGCTCTAACTCAGAGGCATTAAAGCCGTGCTGAAGCACCCTCTTATTTTCAGTGAGGGCTGCTTTCAAGCCACTCAAAATGTTTTTTTCATCTACACTTGCACTCGTAAAATAGCTATCTTTGGTACGAAGTAGCCCTCCATAGCCTCCAAAAGCACTATTGAAGGGCGGGTTAGCTGCTTGGGTGAGTTCTTCAAAGCGGCTATTGAGCATTTCAGCATACAAATCAGCAGCAAGGCTTTCACGGTAATCGCCTACGGTTTTCATTTCCTTTTTAGGCTGTTTGTAATAGACTTGTACCTGTGTAAAAGGCGTTTCCTTGTCTGTGGCTATGCTAATAAGCGTTTCGGGGTGATTTGGAATTTCATACAGTTTCTTAGGGCGTGGGTTGGCAGTAGTTTTCAGATTACCGAAGTATTTTTTTATTTTCTGCTCCATTTCGGCTATATCAATATCACCTACCACGACTACTGCCATGAGGTCAGGTCTGTACCAATCCTTATAAAAACGTTTGGCAGTTTCATACTTAAAGTTTTGTAAGATTTCTAGCTCACCGATGGGCAGTCGCTCGGCATAGCGTGAGCCTTTGAGTAGTTTAGGGAAGTATTGGTCGCGCATACGTTGCCCAGCACCGCGCCCTGTGCGCCATTCTTCTATCACTACACCCCGCTCTTTATCTATTTCTTCGTTGTCAAAAGTAGCCAAGTGCGCCCAATCTTCCAAGATTTGGAAGCCTTTTTCTAAGATTTCGGGGTTATCGGCAGGGATAGGAAGCATATAGACGGTTTCGTCAAAGCTAGTGTAAGCATTGAGGTCTGCGCCAAATTTTACGCCTACTGACTGTAGGTAGCTTACAATGTCATTCTTAGCGAAATTCTTAGTGCCATTGAAAAGCATGTGCTCTGTAAAGTGCGCCAAGCCGAGTTGGTCGTCATCTTCTTGCATAGAACCTGCATTGATGGCAAGCCTAAGTTCTACCCTCTTTTCGGGTTTGGGGTTTTTTTGAATGTAGTAAGTGAGTCCGTTCTCTAGCTTACCTACTTTTACTTGGTCATTGAAAGGAATTGCCTGATTGGGGTCAAAACCTTGTGCAAATAACCCTGTATTGACTAGCACAAGGCAGCACAATACAAGAAATGATTTAAGATTTGTTTTCATGGTATTTAAAAGATTGTAATGAAAAATGATTAAATTGTTTACTTAAAAGTATTCAGCCTCAAAATAAAATAAAAAATCTGATATTTTTATGTTTTCTTACATAAAAGCAACTAAATTTTTAGTGATTGTAATCTAATTATTTTGGTGCATGGTTACTTTTAATTTACTAGACAATAGACAGTTGGTATAACACATTTGTTAGACGAGATGAATATTTTTTTGAATTTATGCAAGAATACAAAAGGATAACATTACAAATCAAAAAGTTTTATCTGTTTAGACCCAAACCACAGGAGGCTGCCTTTAATTATTTGCCCAAGTTTTCAAGGGTAATACCATAGATAAAAGCCTGCCACCTTTCTAATAAACACCTTACTCAAATGATAACTTAAAATTAACGTAGCCATTTTTAAATTCTAAAAAGCATACTTTATCTTTGAAGAGATGTATTAAAAAACATCAAAATAATTACAATCTAATTAAGTATGAAATACATATATTCTATCTTATGCTATGGCTTGTTTTTGCAAAGCCTTACAATATCATCAGTTTTTGCTCAAAATCCTAAGTTAGTAGTGGGCATCATGGTCGACCAAATGCGCTACGATTATCTTTACCGATACTATGACTTGTATGGAGAAGACGGCTTCAAAAAAATGATGACTGAGGGCTTTTTATGCAGAAATGCACATTTTAACTACTCTGCCACCGAGACAGGACCTGGACACGCCTCAGTCTATACAGGCACTACGCCTGCACTGCACGGCATAGTAGGTAACGATTGGTATGAAAAAGGAAAAGACCAATATTGCGCAGGTGACAGTACTGTAAAAACCGTAGGAAGTCTCTCGAGTGATGGAGAGATGTCGCCACGAAATATGTTTACTACCACGCTGGGCGACCAAATGAAGATAGGAAGTAATGCGCGCGCAAAGGTATTTGGCATTTCTATCAAAGACCGAGGTTCTATTTTGCCTGCTGGCCACGCAGCCGATGCTGCTTATTGGTTTGATTATGTAAGCGGAAAATTTATCACAAGTACTTATTATATGGATAAACTTCCTGCTTGGGTAGAAAAATTCAATGAACAGAAATATTCTGACCAATACATACAGCAAACTTGGACTCCACTCTTACCTCTAGAAAAATATACCGCAAGCCAAGCCGATGAAAACAACTATGAACAACTATTGGCGGGCAAGGAGAAAGCTGTGTTTCCTTACAACTTGGCTGAGATGAAGAAAAATGCTGAAAAATCGCAAATGAAAAGACCTTTTTATGGAACGCTGGTTACAACTCCTTTTGGCAATACATTGGTAAGGCAAATGGCGGAAGAAATCTTAAAAAATGAAAACTTGGGTAAAGATGAGTTTACGGACTTGCTTGCCATTAGCTTTTCTTCTACTGACTTGGCAGGACACGCCTTTGCACCACAGTCTATAGAAATACAAGATATGTACCTCCGCCTCGACCAAGAACTGGCTACCCTTTTCAAAACCCTTGATGCACAAGTGGGCAAAGGCAATTATACGGTGTTTCTGACAGCCGACCACGCTGCCGCACAAAACCCCCGATATGCACAAGACTTAGGGCTGCCTGCTGGATTTTCAGAAGACAAAGCTGCACTTGATGACCTCAAGAAATACCTCAATATGACTTATGGTGAAGCCAATTGGATTGAAAATGCTGATAGCAAAAGCATTTATCTCAATAAAACCCTCCTCAAAACCAAAGGGCTTTCTAAGGAAACAGTAGAAAGAGAAATAGTAGATTTTTTGAGAAAGTACGACTGGGTCTATGAGGCTTATACAGCTACAGATATGCAAAGAGAAAATTATACGGAGGGTATCCGCTTGCTGCTTCAGCGCAACTACCACAGCCGAAGAAGTGCCGATGTAATGATAGTAAGCAAGCCTGGCTATCTCTCGCAAAACTGGAAGCGTGGAGGCACTACACACGGCTCGCCATTCCGCTATGATACACATGTGCCTATCCTTTTTTATGGTGCACAAATCCCAAAAGGCAACACTGTCAGGGAGGTATCCATCACAGATATTACACCTACATTGATTATGATGCTGAATTTGCAGATAACTAGTGTTGCAACAGGCGCGCCCATCATAGAATTGTTTAAATAGTTGTTTCTTTTATATGTGGTTCAGCCTGTTGGAGTAAATTGGGCAGTTGGATTTCAAAACAACTGCCCTTATTTATTTTTGACTCTACCTGCACAGTACCTCCTAGCCTTTCTACAATTTCTTTGACAATGTATAAGCCTAAGCCAGACCCTGGGCTTTTGTCGGTAGCCCTGTAGAACATATCGAATACTTTTAGCAAATGTGTACTTCCTATTCCTTGCCCATTGTCTTTTATTTTGATATAAGATTTATGTTCGTTTACTTCTATTTTTACACTCAAAAAGGGAGTTTCCTTGCTTGTATCAGCGTATTTGATGGCGTTTGATATAAGATTAGTGAGAATTACCAATAATCTTTGCTTATCAGTATAAAAATCTGAATAAGCCTGTATGTTAACATCTTTTACTATTTTGTGGAAATTGCTATGGATATGATTTTTCAAGAGTGCTTCTTCATAGAGCGTTTGCCAGTCTATCAGTTCAGATTCTATTTCTAGCCGTGCGTTTTGAGAGAGTTCTATCAGGTCTTTCACCAACACATCAAGTTTATGAATCAATTCACAAAGAATCTCAATGTACTCAAGAGCCTGTGGATTTTTTACTTCAGTACGGATAAGTGCTATCAACCCTAATGCAGACACAATAGGCCCTCTGACGTCATGCGATACTCTGTAGATTAAATAATCTAACTCAAAGTTACTTTTCTGAAGCTGACGATTTTGTTCTTGAATCTTCTCTGTGCGGTCTTCTACTTGGGCTTGAAGCGAATTATTGAGTATCTTTACTTTCTCTCCCTCGCGCTCTAAGCCCATAATTAGGTGTTCGCTGATTTTGTATCGGTAATAAGAAATAAAACTTGTAAGAATAAAAAGAAGGACATAAATAGTAATATCTGAGATAGCCATAGGGCTGTAAACACCTGCATAGCACTTTACAATGATAATCTGAAAATGCATCAATATCACCCCTAAACTCAATACAGTAAGCCAAAAAATCTGCCATTTATTGTAAGCACAAAGGCTGATAAAAACCATACTACCAATCAATAACAGCTCAGTTTCAAGGAAGCGGGTATGAGGGTGAATAGTATCCTGCATCAAGTCGCGCAACGGAATCTGTAAGA
>CAYZQI010000050.1:9372-28734 GCA_964480455.1 uncultured Cytophagaceae bacterium | reverse complement strand
GTTGGTTAGAGCATCTGACTGTTAATCAGAGGGTCCTTGGTTCGAGCCCAAGAGGAAGAGCATAATATAAGCATCTACAACTTTTTGTAGATGTTTTTTTGTAGTGCTTCTGATTAGCTTGATAAACAATGCACATACAAGATTATCGCACGCTTGCATTTACCCAAAAAGACGCTTCATACACCTCAGAGTTATCGTGTGATGATTTTTTTTTCAACCAAGCCTCACACCTCTTTCAGCAGCACCCTACTCAATTGCCGCTGCGGTTCAGCCTTGTTCATCAAAAAAAACGACAAATTGTGGCCAAGTGTAGTTTTTTTATACAAGCGGGGCAAGCACTTAGCCCATACCGAGCATCTTTTGGAGGGATAGAGTGTAGTGCTGGTCTGCCTCCCTCTCTACTTATTCAGTTTGTGCAAGAGATAGAAAAGCATCTGCAAGCACAAGCAGTACAAAACATTTCAATCAAGATGTACCCTCAATGCTACGCACCCGAAGCGAGTACTTTGGTAGCATATACACTACACCAACTTGGTTATCAAATTACTTGTACTGACCTTAACTACCATTTAGTTATTTCTAACCAAGCTTTTGAAACCAATCTCCATCTTTCCAAAAAAAGAATTTTGAGTAAAAGCCAAAAAGCTGGTTTTTACTTTCAGCCAGTTCAGAAGCCTGATGTAGCGGCTGTGTACCAGTTTATTGTAGCCGCAAGAGTACGCAGGGGCTATCCTATCACACTCTCCTTGGAAGATTTTTCAACCTTGGTCAATAAATTTCCTGAGCACTTTTTGTTTTTTGAAGTCAAAAATAAAATACAAAAATCAGCCGCTTGGGGGGTAACTATTGCCATCAATTCACACATTTTGTATCACTTCTATCCCGCAGATAGTGGTGAGTTTGTTAAATATAGCCCTTTGGTGTTGCTCAATAAAGGATTGTATGAATATGCACAAACAGCAGGCTTTAAAATCTTAGACTTAGGTATAGCTACCGACCAAGGGCAACTCAATGAAGGATTGGCAAGATTCAAAACTGAGCTAGGCGCAGAGAAATCACTTAAACTGATTTTCTCAAAAAAACTTGTTAAGTAAGTTTTATTCATAATCAAAAATTATTCGTTACTTTGTAAATATAATATGTATGTATCGTAAATCAACCTTATTCATCATGGCATCAAGTTCACTCAAACAGACACTCACATTCATTGTTTTACTAACCTATACAATGCTATCTCAGGCACAAACACATTACCCAGCAGGCTTGGGCAACGATAATCTTGCTATTTGGCTAGATGCCAATACACTCACCGAAGCCAACGGCACACCCATACAAACTTGGGCAGACCTATCAGGCAATAACCGTAATGCCACACAAGCCAACACAGGCATTCAACCTACCTTGATTAGCAACGCACTCAACGGCAATGCTACCCTTAGATTTGATGGTGTAGATGATTTTATGCAGCTAGGTGCTATCCCTGCATTTGATAATAACACAAGTTTTACCACTTTTACGGTTTTTCAGAGCTTAAATACTACTAATAAAAGTGCTATTTTTTACTCAGATTACAATACCAATGTGCCGCGATGGGGGCTTTATACAAATGAAGACACTAACCCAATACTAGCAAATTATATCTTCTTTGAAGCAATAGACGGCACTTCTAATAATATTTTTAAACGCTATCAGCATTTTGTAACTGGCTCAGACACACCGCCTTCACCCTATGTACTCGCCACAGGGGTATGGAATGGCACTTCAGGGAATAATACACAACTTTTGGAACTTTATAGAAATACTGGTATTGATTCTGAATTCAGTGAGGGTGTTATTACAGCACCAAGTGCCTCCCCTGGTACACACAGTAATACTACGCTGGGTGCTTTTCCCAATGGTACCAATTTTCTGGAAGGCGACATTGCCGAGGTCATCATTTATGATATGGTACTGAATAAAGTGCAACGCGAACTAGTTGAAAATTATCTTATGGCAAAATACAACCTTCCAAATCTCGGTACAGTTTACTACCAACCTCCCGCCCCTACACAATACATCAAAGGTATTTCAGGCATTGGGCGTGGAGGAGCTTCTAGCCAAACTACTGCCAGCTCAGAAGGCTTGCGTATCCAAAGTGGCATCACGGCCAACGACTTTTTATCAGGTGATGGAAGTTACCTAATGTATGGCTATCAAAGCATTAATAATCAGCTAGTTACACAAAACTTGCCCTCTAGCAGCATAAGCAATAGATGGCAACGTGATTGGTATTTAGATTTTACAGAAAACCCCACAGGCAATCTTGAATTTACTTTTGATTTTAGCGAAGGAGGCGTTGCTCTTACGCCTTCGGGTACGTATGTACTTCTTTATAGAGCTGCACAAAGCGGTGATTATGAAGTGGTGGCAATCAGTGATGACATTGTGAACACTGACCAAGTGGTATTTAATCTTGATATTACTGAACTGGGCGATGGTTATTATACGCTTGGTACTTACATCAAGCCACCAGGGTCAGGCAATGCACTTGCTTTTGATGGCATAAATGATTTTGTAGAAATGCCCAACAACGCCCAAGTAAATTTTGGTACGGGTTCTTTTACTATAGAAGCATGGGTAAAAACCACTGATGCTGATGCTGTACTTTTTGAAACCGAAGGGGATGGCAATCGAGTCAGGCTCAGAATTACAGGTGGTTCTTTAGAGGCAGTTATTGACGGTAGCTTAGGTACGTTTACCCTTTCTGGAAACACTATCAACAATGATAAATGGACACACATCGCTTTGGTACATACCATGGGTACAGGCAACTCAGTACTTTATATCAACGGTGTAGATGTTGCTGGCAATAACATTACCGATGTAGGCAATACCGACACCAATGACAGTTGGTTCATAGGCAGGGCAGCAGGAGGTGGAGATTTTTTCAATGGGCAAATAGATGAAATCAGAATCTGGAATAGGGCAAGACTGGAAAGCGAAATCAGGGAGAGAATGTGTAGCTTTTTAAAATCCACGGACTTAAACTATGATGACTTGGTGCTGTATTTTCCTTTTGATGAAACTGCCTCTGAACCCACGGCACTTGACCTCATCAATGTACAGACCGCAACACTGAGTGGCTTTGACTTTAATGGTACTACCTCTGGCTGGCGCACCTCTGGGGCAAGAATAGGCGATTATAGTACATTTAACTACGGTGCTACTGCTATCAGCAATTATAATCCTGCTGAAACCCCTCTGAACGACCAACTCAGCGTAGCGATTGCTACTGGGGGTACACCGATTGCCATTCACCTTTATTATGTAGAGGGTGAACCCAATGTAAGAACCATGCCTGTGTGTGTTACTGATTTTGACGGCACAGGCTACTGGGGGGTATTTATAGTAGGAGATGGTAGCTATGTCTATGAAGCCACCTATCTCTATGACCCCATGAGTATTAATATTAATTTTGAAGTGAATTTAGAGCTTATCTTTCGTGAAAACAATGCCTCCACGGCCTGGCAATGCGCTGCCCCTGCTGCCATCACTTTCAATGAGGCAGCCAATACCATTAGAATTACGGGGCTTACAGGCACTGAACTGCTGATGGCAGGACCCGATGGCGCATTGCCTATCAATTTACTTTCTTTTGAAGTGAATCAATATGATGAAAATAGCCTTCGCTTGGATTGGGTAACGGCAAGCGAAACAAACAATGCGTACTTTGACCTTGAACGTTCGGCAGACGGGCAGACTTTTGAGACAGTAACACGCATAGATGGGCAGGGAACTACGCTCGAGCGAACAGCTTATACTTGGATAGATGCCCAGCCTCTAAGTGGTGAAAATTACTACCGCTTAAAGCAAACAGATTTTGATGGAATATTCAGTTACTCAAACATAGTTTACTACGATTTTACACAGGCGTGGCAGGTAAGCACTTATCCTAACCCTACACAATCTAAACTTTACATTCGTAGCTCCGAGCAATTATCTGAAAAAGTAACCTTAGGGCTGTTCAATCAGCAGGGGCAGCAAGTACAAACTTGGCAACTGGCAAAAGATAGTGCTGAATATGAAATATCACTCGAGGGGCTTCCGCAGGGAGTTTACTTTCTTAAAACCTTCAATAGTGCTTATCCTTTGAGTACTAAAATTGTAAAGTATTAAAAACCAATGGTGGCATCTCTTTTTATTCAACGCACACAAGTTTTTTAAAACTTGTGTGCGTTTTTCAATCAATAGCATATCATCTCAGGTTTATTTATTCTATCTAGCGGTACTGAACCACAAGCCAAGAGATAATAATTTTAGATACTCTATTGAGGATATTGCCTTTGTAAGAAGCTAATCAATACTTGTTTTGTAAGTTCAGGTCTTTCAAACATACCCATGTGCCCTGTTTGATCAAGTATTTGGACATCAACGTTTTTTGGAAGCATAATTTGAGCAGCATAACTTTCAAATGGTACAGCGTTGTCTTGCCTTCCAGTGATAAACTGTATGGGAAAATGGGCAGTAGCGAGTAGTTTGCTTCTGTCGGGTCGGTTGCGCATGGCAAGCATTACTTCTATTAGTGTGGCTTTGGGCGTGTCTAAGGCAATTTTCTTAATAAAATCAATACTACTTGCTAGCTCTTGGTGTCTTGGTTCAAAAAAGAGAGGAGCTACAAAGTTTTCAATAAAAGGAGCTACATCATTTTTTTCTATAAAGTTGATGACATTTTCACGCACTTTTTTCTTTTCTTCGGTATCGGCAAGGGTTGTGGAGTGAAACAGCGACAACGCACTAAGTTTATGTGCATATTTCTCCATGTATGCAAGCCCCACATAGCCTCCCAATGAATGACCAACCCAAGCAAATTTTTCAATTTTTAGGTGTATAAGCAAGGTATCAACTTGGTCGGCAAGCTGCTCCAAAGTACAAGGTTGTGGCAATAAATTTTTACTTTCCCCAAAGCCACCTAGGTCCAGAGCAGTTACCTTGAAATACTGGGCAAGGGTAGGCATAAAATCTTTCCACATCTGCCTTGACTCTCCAAAGCCGTGTACGAGTAGGAGGTCTTTGCCCTCTCCGAGTTGTGTATAAGCGAGTATTTCTTGCATAATTTATGATAAATTAATGTGTTTAAATGCCTCTAGCCTTATTGAGTATAGTTTGAGCGAAACGAAAAATAGCTTACCTGCTGCCGCTTGAAGATTGGAACTAAGCCCTCTTCTTAGTGTGCCTCGCTAATATCTGATACAGCTTGGGTTTCCATAGATTTACGATGTAAAAGTATTGACATCAACCACTTCTATGTTTTCTGGGATACCATAATTCCAGTTTTTCATAGCAAAACTCCATTTTTCTAAAACTAACTTCATCTCTTTTTTAGTAATTCTATACTTATTTTTTTCATAGTTTTTATTTGATTGAATGAATGTTTGAATCAAGTATTTGGCTTCCTCGAAGCCATCTATTTTTAGAGTAGTGTAAATTTTCTCAATTTCAAGAAGAGGAGTTGCTTCTAAATCATCGAAGCGAACTTCTATAAGTTGAGTTTTGGGAATTAAATATTTGTACTTATCATAATCTTTGATGAATCTCTCAAACAAGTCTAGTATCATAGTGGTAATCTGTCCCTGCTCAATTTCTTGAAACTGAAGTGTTGGAAATAAATTGAGAAAGAATTTTTTGGTAGATAAATACACAATGAGAGGATTGCGGTAAATGAAAATAAATTTAGCTTCAGGATACATAGTGATGAGTCTTTTGATTCTACCTGTATTGGCAGGATTTTTTAAGATAATCCTTTCCTTGTCTGTATTGATTAATGCCTTTTTAATCAATCGCTCATAGTCATTTCCCCAACGATTTATCTTCTTTTCGCTAATTTGAAATTGAATATATTTCTGATAATACTCTTTATAATCGTATGGAAAATGGAAGAAATGATAAAAGCAATAAGGGTTCATATTGCCAAGTGCAAATTCATCTTCTTGTGGAAATTCTACGGATAGCTTTACGTTGTCGCTAGGTCTTTTATCTGGCATATTGGTCTTCATGAATGTTTTAAAAAGCCATTTACTACCTAGCGATTCAGGGAATAAAGCCTGATAAGTAGTTACATACCCTGCCCTGGTATCTTGACACAGCAGATTGTGTAGGTAAGTAGTTCCACTTCTCCAATGCCCCAGAATAAAAATGGGTGGTTCATTCAGCTTATTTTTTTTAAGTTTATTGCTAAAATAAATAAACTCCCACCAACGCAAGGGGATACTCAAAATAATAATCAGCCCACTTATGATAATTTTATGAACGTATCTAAGTGAAATTTTCTTTCCTTGCAATGTTTTAGCATAGTTGATGAATGAGGTACCTATTAGTGTAGAGACAGGAGGAATTTTAAATCTGGCCATAAAGTGCTTATCTAACTTATGATATACATTACTTTATATAAACCATAAACAAGCTCCTCTGTTGTTTTGAGCCTTCTAAAAGATGCACTACCTCTCAATAAATTGAAACGTATGGCTTCTCATTGGTGTATAGAAATCACTTATCTCTTAGGGTGGTTAGGTTTTTTTTGATTTTGTGGGTTATTTGATTTTTTTTGTGAATTTGTCGCCTGTGGCTGTTGTGGTGTTTTATTTTGCTGAGTAGATTGCGTATTGGCATCATTACTCTTAGTTGATTTTTTTCGTCTTCGTTTATTTTTAGTTCTTTTTGAGCCATTTGAGGCGGTATTTTGTGGCTTTTTTCGATTCATTTTGTTTGCCATAGCTTCTAGCACGGGCGTATTTTTTACAGTTTTGATTTCCAAGTTATTTTCTTGGAGCGTGGCAGGCATTTCACCTTTTACATTCATTTCTAATATTTCTTTGACACGCGCAATACTAAGTGGATGCCAAGTGGTCTCGCCCTGATAGCCAAACCACATCATTTTGCGGAAGATGTCTGTTTTTTGTAAGATAGCCTTTCCTTTTTGAGTTTCTAGTGGTTTGTTAATGGTAGGGATGTACTCAAGGGCTTCCATGTAGGTTTCAAGTTCATAGTTAAGGCAGCATTTTAGCCTACCGCATTGCCCTGAAAGTTTGCTTGGGTTGAGCGAGAGATTTTGGTAGCGTGCAGCGGCCGTAGATACGCTTTTAAAATCTGTGAGCCAAGTAGAACAGCACAACTCTCGTCCACAAACGCCAATGCCTCCCAGTCTGCTTGCTTCTTGGCGCAGACTAATTTGCTTCATTTCTACCCTTATTTTAAATTCTGAGGCAAGTAACTTGATAAGCTCGCGAAAGTCCACACGCTCGTCGGCAGAGTAGTAAAAAGTAGCTTTGGTATTATCTGCCTGAAATTCTACATCTGAGAGTTTCATTTTGAGATTTAAATCTCTGATAATTTCGCGAGTGCGATACATCGTGGGCAGGTTACGTGCTTGGGTTTGTTCAAATTTATCAAAGTCTGCTTGGGTAGCTATTCTAAGCACTGACTTGATTTGCTCATCATCTTGTACTTTGTTTTTGAGCATTTGTAGCCTTACCAATTCACCTTGTAGTGATATATTTCCTAGATGGTAGCCATTAGACATATCTAACACTACTAGGTCGCCTGTGGTGAGGTCTAGCCGGTCTGTATTTCTAAAAAATTCTTTGCGCCCGTTTTTAAATCTTACTTCAACTATGTCAAACATATCCACACTAGGTATGTCCATATCACTAAGCCAATCAAATACATTTAATCTATTGCAACCGCCACTGCTGCACGAGCCGTGGCTTTGGCAGCCTTTTACCCCTGATTTGGTAGTTTTTCCTGCGGAATTAGAACATGTTGCGCATCCCATATAGTTGTAATTTTTATTGTCTATTTGTTAATTTATTAATTGGTATTTTTTTGGTTTACTTTCTACTGAGAAATCTTATCATTCTCCTGAAAGTTTGTAAGCAAGCATTTTGTGGCTTTATTTTATCAAAAATCGTTTTTAATTAGAGATAGTTTGATGTTATGACTACAAAAATAATGAATTTATTATCAATAGCTATCTGATAAGCGAAGTAACTTTATGAAAGCATTGCCTCAATCATTGCATACCCATCAAGGGTTTCATAAAAAACTCATTTTTTCAGCCAGTTGGCTGCTGAGGCCCACAAAGGAGAAGATTCATGAAGGGAGTAGGTCAAAACCTATGTCTTTCCGGTAGTATTTATCCTCAAACTCAATCTGTGCTGCGGCTTGTTTACTTTTGCGGAGTGCTTCTTGGAGGGTAGTACCTAAGCCAGTGAGTGCCAGCACTCTACCGCCATTGGTCAGTATTTGGTTTGCTTCTTGGCGTGTACCCGCATGAAAACAAAGTATTTCTTGAATATTTTCTAGCCCTTGAATTTGTTTTCCTTTTTGGTATGCCTCAGGGTAGCCCCCAGACACTAGCACTGTGGTAGTTGCAAACTCAGGTTTAATTTTCAAATCAATAGCTTCTAGTGTGCCTTGGGCAGTAGCTTGTAGCAGCTTCACAAAGTCCACCTCTAATCTAGGTAGCACTACTTGGGTTTCGGGGTCGCCCATTCTGACATTGTATTCTATCACATAAGGTTCGCCTTTTACATTCATCAATCCAATGAAAAGAAAGCCTTGGTAGTCAATCTGTTCTTGCTTTAAGCCTCTGATGGTAGGTTTGATGATTTTTTCTTCTACTTTCTCTAAAAAAGCCTCTTTTGCAAAGGGTACAGGTGAAATTGCGCCCATACCACCTGTATTAAGCCCTGTATCTCCTTCACCTAATCTTTTATAATCTTTAGCAGCGGGCAGTATTTTATAATTTTGCCCATCAGTAAGTACAAATACCGAAAGTTCTATCCCTGCTAAGTATTCTTCAATGACCACGCGCTGGCTTGCTTCTCCAAATTTTTGATGTAGAAGCATTTCTTCAAGTGTATTTTTTGCTTCCTCAAGTTCAGAAAGGATTACCACCCCTTTGCCTGCTGCCAGCCCATCGGCTTTGAGCACATAAGGAGCTGCGATTTGTTCAAGATAAGTTTTCCCTTCGGTAAGCATTTCTTTGCTGAAGGTACGGTAAGCGGCAGTAGGTATATTGTATTTTTGCATAAATGCCTTGGCAAAGTCTTTACTACCCTCGAGCTTTGCCCCTTGCTTGCTTGGGCCTATGAGCATTACCTCTTGGAGATGAGCACTTTCTTGAAAAAACTCCTTGATTCCTCTTACGAGGGGCTCTTCGGGGCCTACCAGCACCAAGTCAATTTGATTACTCATCACAAAATGTGCAATCTTGGAGAAATCTGTTACTGCAATAGCAACATTTTGGGCTATTTGTGCTGTACCAGCATTACCTGGCGCTACATATAATTGTTTGCATAGTTTGCTTTGTACAATTTTCCAGGCAAATACATGTTCTCTTCCCCCGCTTCCCAGTATGAGTATGTTCATTGATGGCATAAGTTATTAGTTGGTTATTAGGTCATTAGTCATTAGGCTTTTGGTTATTAGAATAATTTCTCACTCTCCCACAATCTCTTATTCCCCCATTTTTAGTTCGCAATTTCTGAGAGAAACTTAATTCTTACCAGTCTTAGTTCTTCTTCTGTATAGTCGCTGTCGCTGAGTTCTTCTAGTGCAAGTTGAATATTATCACTTTCTGCAGTCATGAAATAATCATAGATTTCTTCTTGGTGGTCTTCATCTACGATTTGATTAATGTAATAATCTAGGTTAAGGCGTGTACCAGAGTAGCATATATGTTCTATTTCTTCAAGGATTTCGTGCATAGATTTATTTTGGAGTTCGGCAATTTCTTCTAAATCTACTTTGCGGTCTATTTGCTGAATGATAAATATTTTTATTTTAGATTTATTGACAGCCGTTTTGACGACTACTTCTGTGGCCGTTTCTATGTCGTTATCTTCTACATATTGCTTTATGAGGTCTATGAATGGTTTTCCATACCTCATTACTTTTCCCTGCCCTACGCCATTGACTTGCCCTAGTTCTTCTTTGGTGGTAGGGTAAGTAGTTGCCATTTCCTCAAGAGAGGGGTCTTGGAAGATAGCATAGGGGGGATAGCCCTTTTGTTTGGCAATTTTTCTGCGTAATGCTTTGAGAATGTCGAACAGGACGGGGTCGTGTGCTTTGTTTTGTTGGGAGATGCCTAGGTCTTTATCTTCTTCATCTTCACTTACATTTTCGTAGTCGTGGTCTTTGCAAAGTCGTACAAAATAAGGGGCCTCGAGGTATTCTTCTCCTTTTTGAGAGAGTTTTAAGATACCAAAATTATCTATATCTTTTTCTAGCAAACCTTTGATAAGTACTTGTTTGATGATGGATTGCCAAGTTTTCCCTAGTATTTCACGTCCAGTACCATACATGGGCAGCTTGTCGTGTTCATAGCTTGCTACATAAGCACTTCGTTCGCCACGCAGCACATCTGCGATATGATCAGCGGCAAATCGCTGCCCAGTGGCTTTTACGGTTTCTAAGATTTGGAGTACCTCCTCTTTCATTTGGAAGGTTTCAGTGGGGTTTTGGCAGTTGTTGCAGTGCCCACAGTCTTTCTCAAGACTTTCACCAAAGTAATGTAGGAGTTGCTTTCTTCGGCAGACACCGAGTGTAGCATACGACATCATTTCGTTGAGCAGGTGCCGTGCATTGTCGCGCTCGGTAACTGATTTATCTTTGTTGAATTTTTCTAGTTTGTTAATGTCCTTAGGGCTATAAAACATGATACAATCTGCCTCTAGCCCATCTCTGCCCGCGCGTCCAGTTTCTTGGTAGTAACCCTCCAAGGACTTAGGTGTATCGTAGTGAATCACGAAGCGTACATCAGGTTTATCTATCCCCATACCAAAAGCAATGGTAGCTACTATCACATCAGCCTCTTCGCTCAGGAAAGCATCTTGATTATAGATGCGTACTTGGGCATCTAGCCCTGCGTGGTAGGGCAGTGCACGTATGTCGTTCACTTTTAAAAACTCATAAACCTCTTCTACTTTTTTTCGGCTTAGGCAATAGATGATGCCCGATTGGTTTTTGCGTGTTTTGAGGTATTTGATGAGTTGCTTTTTAATAGTGGTTTTGGGTCTTACTTCGTAGTAGAGATTATGTCTGTTGAAAGAAGTCTTATATACTTCTGCCTCTTCTATTTGTAGGTTTTTTTGAATATCCAGTTGTACTTTGGGGGTGGCAGTAGCAGTAAGGGCTATCACGGGTAGGCTTCCTAAATCATTAATGATGGTGCGTATCTTTCGGTATTCGGGTCGGAAGTCGTGTCCCCATTCAGAGATACAGTGCGCCTCATCTATGGCTACAAAAGAGATATTTGCTTGTTGCAAAAATTCAAGGTTAGATTCTTTGGAGAGCGATTCGGGAGCTACATAAAGTAATTTTGTTTCTTCACTTAGTACGCTTTTTTTGACTTTGGTGATTTCTGCCTTGCTGAGTGTAGAGTTTAAAAAGTGTGCTTCTATGCCTAGGGCATTGAGTTGGTCGACTTGGTTTTTCATCAAAGCAATGAGTGGAGAGATAATAATAGCAGTTCCAGGTGAAACAATGGCAGGGAGTTGATAGCAAAGCGATTTTCCTGCCCCTGTGGGCATCAGCACAAAGCTATTGTTACCATTCATGAGGTTTTCAATAATCGCTTCTTGGCTTCCTCTGAACTGGTGGTAACCAAAAACTTCTTTTAATTTCTCTTTTAAATTCACTTTTTCTGATACAATCATAATTGAAAATCTTAAACGAAACGCTATTAATAAATCTAGTTTTAAACTTAAGCCGCTTGTGTCTTTTTGTTTTTTGTGATTTTTTGAACGAATTTAGACAAAAAAAATAATTTGTAAAACAAAATTTGTCTTTTTAACTACTATTTTCTCATTCTAGGATTCTTATTTTCTGTGCAATGCCAACAATCACTTTTGACTAGCAAGCTAAGATAGCTATTTTTCATAAATTCATAGATAATGAAGTGATTTTTTTATTTTTTTTGCAGCTTAACAAAGGCAAGTAAATCTCTCTTTGTATATTTGACAATAAAATAAATAAAACACTTAGTCTAAAATTTAATGACAATGAACACAAATAACTATGCCGTTATTATGGCTGGAGGGGTAGGCACTCGCTTGTGGCCTTTCAGCAAGACCAACTATCCTAAGCAATTTCACGATATTTTAGATACAGGTAAAACCTTGTTACAAGAAACCGTACACCGATTTAGAGAGGTTTGCCCCATAGAGAATGTCTATATTGTTACCAATGAAATCTACAAAGACTTGGTCAAAGCGCAACTCCCTGCTCTCAATGATGACCAAATTCTGCTCGAGCCCATAAAGCGAAATACGGCCCCTTGTATTGCGTATGCTTGTTATAAAATTGCTCTCATCAACCCCAACGCTAACATCGTAGTAGCTCCTGCCGACCAAGTAATCCGTGAAGAAACTGATTTTAAAGAGGTTATATTCACCGCACTAGCAGAAACTGCCTCCAAAGATGCACTCGTAACGCTAGGCATCAAGCCTACTCGCCCCGACACAGGCTATGGCTATATTCAGTTTGAAGATGATGCCACCCAAAAAGTAAAAAAAGTAAAACTATTTACTGAAAAACCCAACCTCGAGTATGCCATGCAGTTTGTGGCAAGCGGTGAGTTTGTCTGGAATGCAGGCATTTTTGTCTGGAATGTACAGTCTATCCTCAAAGCCTTCAAAGCTTATCAAGAAGACCTTGCAGATATTTTTATAGAAATACAGCCTCAACTCAATACACCCGAAGAAGCAAAAGTCATCAAAAAAGCTTATTCTCTTTGCAAAAGCGAATCCATAGACAAAGGCGTAATGGAGAAAGCCGATAATGTATATGTCATTCTGTGCGATTTCTATTGGTCAGATTTAGGTACTTGGAAATCACTCTACGAAAATTCAAGCAAAGATGAAAATGGCAATGTGGTGGCAGGCAAAGTACTTAGCTATGATACTAAAAATGCCATTATCAAAACTCCCAGCGATAAATTGGTTGTCGTACAAGGGCTTGAAAATGTCATCATTGCAGAGTTTGATGGTGTGCTACTCATCTGTAGCAAAGACCAAGAACAACGCGTGAAAGAATTTGTAGCAGATGCTAAAAATCTAGGAGATGAATATGTGTAGGCGAAGTGGGGCAAATTCAACATAAAAAAACAGCACTAATCTAGAGAAACCCTTGATTAGTGCTGTGGGGAAGCACTCTAACTCCAACTGAAATTGACTGCTTAAAACAAAAATGACACCAAAATTAATAGCATTTATGGTATTACAACAACAATGCCAAAGCACGACAACACCCGAAGACAGGGCTTTTTTAAAAACAAAAAAATAGATGCTAGGCTTGCCAATAGCTATTTTTTATTTTCAGCTCTTCAAAGCCTAATTATTAATCTGTAAAATCTTAAATTCTGTGCGTCTGTTCAAGGCGCGCCCGTGGGCGGTATCATTGGGGGCTATGGGTTGGTTTTTACCGTAGCCGATAAACGAAAGCCTATTTTTATCAATGCCTTGCAATATCAGGTAATCATACACTGATTTGGCACGGTCTTCTGAGAGTATCAGGTTACGCTCGGCAGTCCCGATATTGTCTGTATGCCCTTCAATCTGCCCTTTGATGTCAGGGTTGGTATTAAGGAAAGCGATTAAATTTTCAAGTGCAGGGATAGATTGCTTAGTGAGGGTGGCACTGTTATAGTCAAAGAGGGCTTTAAAATCAATAGATTTTTTTTCGCTGATGCGTTTGAGGTAGATATGCAAGATTTTTTCTTGATTGACCACGCCAATGGGTATTTCAAAATACTCTGAATGATAAAGATAGCCTTCTTTCTGAACATGTAACAGGTATTTGCGGCCTGTTTTCATTTGGGTATAATAGACGCCTGCGGGGGCTACGGCATCTATTTCATTGACGATTTGGTTTTCTTCTACATCAATGAGTGACATACGTGCGCTAATGAGTTGGTCGCTGATTTCATCTTTGACGATGCCCCTAAGGATGACGATAGCACGCTTGGGGTCATTGGTGGTGAGTGGGTCAAAGCCTACCGCAATAGTTTTGAGTGATAGTTGAAAGTCAATCACTTCTACTTCGCGGTAGTCGGGCATATCCACTACATAGATGTCTTTGTCGCCATAGCCTTCTTCTTTGGCAGAGGCATAGTAGCCGCGTTTATAATCAGTTGAAAGCACAAAGTGAATGTCATCTTCAAAAGTATTGATAGGGTAGCCAAGATTGATGGGTTTTGTCCATTCACCTTCAATAAATTCACTATAAAAAATATCATAGCCTCCCATGGTTTGGTGTCCTCTTGAGCTAAAATAGAGTGTTTTGGCATCAAAATGAATAAAAGGTGCATCTTCATCTTCGGGTGTATTGATGGCAGGGCCCAGATTGACGGGTTCGCCCCAGTCGCCATTGGGTTTTTTCTCTACCTTGTAGAGGTCAAGTCCACCTTGCGCATCGGGGTGTGGGCGGTCGCTGGAGAGGTAAAGCGTGTTGCCATCTTTGGTGATAGAAACCGATGCTTCGCGGTATTTTGAGTTAACTTTCCCGCCTATTCTTTGAGGTACAGACCAGTTGTTGCGTCCTGTAAGTGTAGAGACATAAATATCTCCTCCATTGCTATCTTGGTAGATAAAAAGTTGTTTGCCATCGGGCGAGAGTGCCACAGAGGCTTCGTGGTATTTTGAGTTGATGGGGTTGCCCATGTTTTTGGGGTTTGTCCAGTCGTCTCTTTTTTTATTGGAGAGGTAGAGGTCTTCATAAAAAAGATTATCCTCGGGTGAGCGACCTCCTCCGGTAGTGCCTTTTCGGCGTGAGGTAAAGATGAGGATATTCTCATCGGCATTGATGATAGGGGCATACTCGCTGTATTCAGAGTTGAGGTTTTTGCCCAAGTTGCGTACCCTTGCATTGGTGGGGTCAGTCAAATACCTGATGCCTAGTTTTGCTTCTTTGGCGCGCTGTGTGAGGAGTTGGAGGAAATCTTTTACACTGATTTCTTCATTATAAACGGTGATGTTTCCATTGATATCTGTGAATTTTCCGTAGGTATATTCGTAGTAATGCACGGCTTCGTCGGGCTGATTGTTTACCTTGAAAGCTTCTGCGAGGTAAAACTCGAGCAGCGGGCTATGGTTAGGATTAAGACTTTGTACTTTTTGAAAAAAAGGTAGGGCTTTGGTGCGTTCTACCATTCGGAGGTGGCAGATACCTGCTTGAAAATTGGCACGGATTTCATCGGGGTCTTGGGCAAGTACGCTTTCATAGAGTGCGAGGGCATTGGTATATTCGTGTACTTTGAAATAGGCATCGGCCTCCCTTAGGTTCTTGCGGAGGTCGGTTTGTGCAAAAGCACAAACCGATACACTCATAAAAAGAATAAAAGTCAGGTATTTATTTAAAATTTTTGTTTGTGTCATTGTTTTTTTGAAAAATGTTTTAATCAAAAACTATCAACTTATCTCTTATACATTCACTTTATAGATGCTCCATTTAGGTCATACTTTTGAACAAAAAGGATAAGTAAGGTATGAATTATATTTTAAAAATAATGTAATTTATTGGTTTCTAATAATTTAAGCCTACAAAAGATGACTTGCTTTTCTTACCTTCATCATTTAGTATTTGGTTTACTGCTTGGCATTTCATAACTTTAAAATTAAACGAAATAATTTTCTGAATATGCAATCTTCTACTTCGCAATACCTTCAAGCTGAAAATTGGCTAATATTTAAAACTGTGAGTGGTAGCCGCGCTTATGGTCTAGACACCGCCCAATCAGATACTGATTATAAGGGTGTTTTTGTGTTATCTGCCGAACGGTACTATGGGCTTAAAATGCTAGAGCAAGTGAGTAACCCTAGCAATGACATTACTTATTTTGAACTCAATAAGTTTGCAAATCTATTGGCAAAAAGTAATCCAAACATATTAGAACTGCTCTATACACCTCCCCAAGCCATTGTTTACCAATCTAAATACTTTGAGGTTTTTAAAAAACATTCTTTTCTCTCTAAGGCTTGCTACGATAGCTTTGCAAGCTATGCCCTTACTCAAATTCGCAAGGCACAAGGCTTAAACAAAAAAGTATTCAACCCACTGCCCAAAGATAAAAAAGAAGTTTTAGACTTTTGCTATGTGCTACAAGGTGCTGGTAGCCTCCCACTGAAATCGTGGCTAGCTAAACACCACTACCAGCAAGCACAATGCGGTCTAGCAAGCATCACACACATCAAAAATACTTATGCAGTTTTTCATGATGAAAAAAACATGATGGGCTACAAGGGCATCATCAAAAAAAATACCTCTGATGAAGTAGCCCTTAGCTCTATTCCTAAGGGAGAAACCCCTATAGCTTACCTCTACTTCAACCAAGAGGGCTATGCTGCTTACTGCCGTGAGTACAAAGAATATTGGAACTGGGTGGAAAAGCGCAATCCAACACGCTATCAGAATACACTTCAACATGGCAAAGGCTATGATGCCAAAAACTTGATGCACACTTTCCGACTGCTCGCAATTGCTGAAGAGATTGCCCTTCACCAAACCATTACCTTAGAAAGCCCACAGCGTGATTTTCTTTTGGAAATAAAATCAGGTAAATTTGAATATGACTATTTGATGCAACTCGCTGAAAAGAAAATCAAAAAAATACAGCAAGATTTTGCCAAAAGTACGCTCCCTAAGCAACCTGATGCCGCACTCATCAATCAATTAGTGGTGCAAACAAGAACGCAAGTTTACCAACACACTTGAAAATATTTTACCAATCGCTCTAATTTATCCCAAAATAGTACACGAGTAGTTGCCAAACAAAGAAGTACAAAAGAACTTTTATGCTGTGAGTAGGTAAAAATAACCATTGATAATCAAAGACTTATAAGTTGGTGAGTGAGCAATCAAGGTTTTTCATAATCAATGAAAAAAGGCTTGGTATTATTTATGTACTACACAGATAAAATCATATAATATTACATTCCTCAAACATAAATTAGCATACGAGTATGAAGCTAAACTTTAAAATTTGGATTCTCTTTCTTTTTATTGGGCTAAGTAGCCAATGGAGTGCTTATGCACAGTGCCAACTCTGCTACCTCACTGAAGCACAAGCCCAAACCACTGTCAATTACTTGAACACCAAAAATGAGATGATACTCTACACGGGTTGTGCCAACAATGACCTAGCACGCTACATAAAAATTAGTGAAATCAACTACCGCCCTTCACAAGATAGCCCTGACTATTTTGAAGTATATGCCAAAGGCACAACTTACTTTACATTTTATATCCAAAACCAAAAACCCGTCAATTATGCCGAAACCAATATGCACTTTGAAGGGGTAATTGACATTGCGTATGTACATGTGCGTACAGGAGGGTATACAGATACCCTCACCAAAACAAGTGTCTGGGACGCTACCTGCTTAGGCATTTACTTGGGATATGATTGCGACCCCTGCATAGACCCTTTTGATTATCCTAGCCTAAGTAAAAATGAATAAACCGTTATGTTTTAAATCTTTTTTGCTCTTGTCATATAAAAACTTAACTCTTCCAAGGAGACTTGCTGCGCCAAAGTGCTATCAAAAGTAATACTACCCAAACAAAGTGCCTAATACACGAACAAGGTTCAGAAGTAAGTGTGTTTGTGCTGTATTCACGGAATAATAATATTTTAGTATTTGATGATTTTAGAAAAAAATAATAAAGCAGCACCAAAACAATTACATTTTAATTGGATTTACAATGTATTGCCACAAAATTTGCTTCAGGTTATTTTATGGGTTAAATCAGGTAATTTTGCCATTGATTTTCGTTTCCTTAAATACTTAACATTATGGACATTCTTCTTGAGAAAAACAATGCGATTATTAAGTACAATCTGCGGCATCATCTGATATCTCTGCACTTTATACAGAAAATCAACTTCCAAGAATACAAAGATATTCTCAACCTTGCTCTTGACTTTATTGAGGAAAAGCGAGTTCCTAACTTTCTGATTGACCAACGCTATGCTGTAGAAGCCAACATAGAAGAACGCGCATGGTTTATCTCCAAATGGTTTCCTAAATTGCAAGAAATCAGCGACAGTAATTTCAAGCTAGGATTTACTGCCCCCAAAAATTTATTTGATAAGATAGGGGTGGAATATGTAGTAACGACACTCTCTAACAATAGTGCTTTCCCCATACAGCTTTTTAGTACCATAGATGAGGCACTTAAATGGATTGATGGAGAATGATATGCACTTGTAATTTATCTGTAAGCACCTTGTTTTCAGCATTTTATAAAAGTAAGTAAGTACTCTATTCCCTTTGTTTGGTTTGTATTTCCTTTTTTTGTACTATTATTTTAGATGATATATGAAAACATTTTCAAGTGAATTTAGATTTAAAGTACAAGTTACAAATCAAAAAAATATGTCAGAATTAAAATCATCTTCTAATACAGACCAAAAAAGGGATTTAAAGCACTACTTCAAATTTGGAGAATTTTTTCACTATTTTGTACGGCTGTTCAAAAGACATGATGACCGCTACCCTAGCAATTTTAACCTGCGTATGATGCACGGCATCAACAAGGTTTCTATCATCATGTTTTTGATTTGTTTGATTGTGATTATTATTAGAAGGGTGTTTTAAGAAACCTCAGCAGCACAAAAATAATAATCTACTCTATTGGGCTTTGAGTACAGTTCCGTAGCCCTTTTCTTTACCCAAAGAAGGTTTTGCTTGTCCGTATTCACAAGCAATGCGTCCATTGATAAACACATAAGGCACTGCTTGGTCGTTGCGCCTTACCCAACGCTTAAACTCAGGCAAGCCAGGCAAGCCCTCCTCAGATGTTTCATCTAGTTGGGCATCTAAATACTGAGGGTCTATCAACACTGCATCAGCACGATTGCCTTTTTGTAATTTTCCTGCATCTATGCCAAACCACTCTCCAAGTTCTGCACTTACTTTGCGTACTGCCTGCCCTATGCTAAGGGTTTTTCTGCCTTCAGCAGCTTGTTCTTGCACAAATTTAAAGAGTCTTAATGCAAAATTGTAATGCGCCATGTTTTTGAGGTGTGCTCCTGCATCACTGAAACCAATGTGGCAATCAGGGTGATTGACTATCCAGTTGAGTTCTTTGGGGCGGTCGTTGCCTACTACGGTGTACCAGCGCAAATCATCACCATATTTTTTGACCAAATCCAAGAAATAATCAATTGGGTCTTGTTTTGCCTCTCTGGCAAGTGCCGTAAAAGAGCGTCCATTGAGGCGTGTATCTGGGCAATCTATCACGTGTGTATCTTTCAGATTACGGTGGAAGGCACGCGGAGCGAGGCGGTAATTCCATTGTTTTCTAAATTTTTTTCTAAAACTAGGG
>CAYZQI010000050.1:0-9362 GCA_964480455.1 uncultured Cytophagaceae bacterium | reverse complement strand
AGGGTCATCAATGAGTTCTCCTCTTGAGGCAAAATCTTCTAAATGTAAGTAAGAAGTACCTGCCTCAAATTCTTCAAAGAAAGGCGAGTTAAATCCATTGGTTACTACATCAAAAGGTTCGGGTAAACCTTGAAACTTGACATTTCCGCCCATGAATTTATTGGCAAAGCGGGCAGCATTGCCAAAAATACGGTGAATCCCTCTGACAGACTTGCCGTCTATGAGTGCCAGCATAGAGGTTTTGAGGGCTTTGCCTTTGTGGGTGAGGGCGGCACTTTCTAGCATAAAGCTAAAAAAAGTAGCGGGGTTGGCTGTATTGGGTATGGTTTGCAAGATACGTTCGCGGCGGCGCAGCGTCCTAAACAAATGACGGTATTCTTTCCAGCGGGCATACACTGAGGGGGTAGGGCGGCTTCGGAAGTCGTTACCATCCATTTTATCAAACTCGAGCAGATTGACTGAAAGCCCCAAACAGCCTATATCAAGGGCTTGGTGCAAGATGTTTTCCATCTCTGCAAGTTCTTTCCAAGAAGGTCGGTTTTGGGTACTAAGGCTACGCTCGAGTCCCATCACATAAGCACGCAGGGTTGAGTGCCCGAGAAACATCGCTACATTGGGGCCAAGGGGTAGCTGCTCTAGGTGTGCAAAATAGCTTTTTGGGCAGTCCCAATCTTTGATTTTTTTAAGCAAAGGCTTGATATACTGCATAGGCACACCCTCTACCCTTGTAAACATATCTGAGAGTTCTTCGGGCTTGCCCATTATCATGCTCAGCCCACAGCTTCCCATCATGATTGTAGTTACGCCATGCCTGACCGATTCTGAGAGTGAGGCATCTATTTCTATCTCACCGTCATAGTGTGTATGAATATCAATAAAACCAGGTGTGAGCCATTTGCCTTCTGCTTCAATGCTTGTGTAGTTTTCGTTTGTTGTGAGTGGTTTGTGGCTGAGTGCTTCTATGCGTCCTTCGCTGAGGAGGGCATCACCTTTGTAGCCCTCTGAGCCGCTACCGTCATAAATCCAAGCATTTTTGATGTGAAATTTTTGTTGCATACTTTTTTTAATATTTTTAGTCATTCATAATTAAGTAATAGAAAGCATAAAGCACTTCAAGAGGGCTTGGTAGTAGATGCTTTCCTAACAAAATTATAAAGAAAATAACTATCAGCCTATTTTTTAAAAGAAAAATACTATTTTGAGGTATAGAACAAAAAAGCGGTCCTTCTTTTCTCAAACAAGGAACGCTGCTAATTTTCTCAAAAATGGGTTTATTTTTTCTTTTTCTGGGTAGCCATTTCATACTGCATACTGACTTCCTGCCAATTGACTACTTTCCAGATTTCGGTCAGGTATTCTGCTCTTTTGTTTTGGTATTTAAGGTAATAAGCGTGTTCCCAGACATCTATCCCAAAGATGGGTGTTCCTTTTTCTTCTACAATGTTTGTCATTAGTGGGTTGTCTTGGTTGGGGGTAGTAGTGATTTTTAGTTTTTTATTTTCACCTACCATCAGCCATATCCAGCCACTCCCAAAAAGTTTTTTGCCTGCTTCGGTCATTGCCTCTTTGAGTGGGTCAAGCAATTGAGTTCCAAATGCTTTACGGAGGGCTTTTGCCAAAGGCTTAGAAATTGTGTCGTTGCCTTGTGGGCTGAGTGTTTTCCAGAAAAGTGTGTGGTTATAGTGTCCGCCAGCATTGTTGCGTAGGGCGGTTTGTGTAGGAGTTACGTTGGCAAGGATTTGTTCTATGGATTTATTCTCAAATTCAGTTCCTTTTACAGCTTTGTTGAGGTTATTGACATAGCCTGCGTGGTGCTTGCCATGGTGTATCTGCATGGTGAGTGTATCAATGGCAGGCTCTAGCGCATTAAAATCATAATTTAAGGGTGGAAGTGTAAATTCGTTGTTTTCGTTTTTGGCAAACATCGCCCAGCTTGGCAGAGGATTGAGTATGATGCCTCCTACGGCAAGGGCATTGAGTTTTAAAAAGTCGCGCTTGTTCATGTTTTGAGTTTTTATGGTTTAATGTGTCAAGATAAGATAAAGCAGGCTTAGATAAAAATATCTTTTAGCTTAAAAAAAACAACAAATATTTCTGTATGATGTTTTTCATTGTCTTAAATAAGTAATTGAAATACATAAGAAATTGATAATTCATAATTTGTGGTTTCTCATTCTCTTTTTAATTTTTATCTTTGTTTGAAATCATCTTAAACTAAACAAATGACAACGAAAATTGCATTGATTACGGGGGCAACCTCAGGCATAGGCAAAGCAACTGCCGAAGTATTTGCTAATCAAAATATTCATCTTATTTTGTGTGGAAGGCGCAAAGAAAGGCTCGAGACACTTGCAAATACCCTTTCTGAGAAAGTAAAAGTGCATACCCTTTGCTTTGATGTACGCAAGCGTCAGCAAGTACAAGACCTGGTAGCGGCTTTGCCTTCTGAATGGAAAAACATTGACATTCTCATCAATAATGCAGGCAATGCCCACGGGCTAGATTTTTTTCAAGATGCAAATCTTGATGACTGGGACGCTATGATAGACATCAATGTAAAAGGACTACTGTACGTCAGCAAAGCCATCATATCCACCATGGTAGCCCGCAAGCAAGGGCATATCATCAACATAGGTTCGCTAGCAGGTAAAGAAGTGTATGCACGTGGCAATGTCTATTGTGCTAGTAAACACGCTGTAGATGCCCTCAACGAAGCAATGCGCATAGATTTGAATGCTTATGGGATTAGGGTTTCGGGTATTCACCCAGGCTTGGTAGCTACTGAGTTCTCTGAGGTACGATTTAAAGGTAATACTGAACGAGCGGCTCAGGTTTATCAAGGCTACCAACCGCTTACTGCATACGACATTGCTGAGATTATCGCTTTTGTAGTAAAAAGACCCGCCCACGTCAATATAGCAGATTTGCTGGTGCTACCCACAGCACAAGCTACTTCTTATTTGGTCAAAAAAGAGGGAAGTTAGGAATTTTTTATCACTTAAAGGGTAGATTGCTCATTGGCAGCCTTTGGTTAAAAATGTGTATGCTGAAAAACTTACTTTTTACATTTCATCTCAGTCTCAAGACAAAGACCAAAGGTGTGCTATATCAATACAATAAACCGAACTACTCCCTCAGCGCTATACTTAAATTATTATGGTTGTCTGACAATTTTTGTGGAAATCTGTAGCAGCGGACTTCTAGTCCGCTGGCATTTATATTCTAAATAGTATTAAGCCTCATCTTATCGCACACAATCACAAAAATTGTCAAATAATTATTATTTTGAATTACTACCCACGAGATGTATCTATTATGTATGGTGTTAAAAAAGCGTTGTAGGGGTGTAGTGCTGGTAGTATTACTATATTTTTTTAGGTTAATTTTTTGTTTTTTCAGTAACCTAACCCCCTTTTCTTTGAGTGGAAGGGGTTGGGGACGGGTTAAAAACGGCGAAAAAGGCCTCATAAACTCACCTAACTGTTGGGCAACCTAACGGCAATTATCATTTTTTTAATGGTAATCATCTGTCACTTTTAGGGGACATCAATTGTTAAAAGCCTTGCTAGTCGTAGTGGACAGGTTTTGACTAGCAGAAAATAAATAGCTGATACAAATAAACTTCATAATGACACAAAGAAACCACTTACGAGAGTGGCTTTTTTGTGTTTTGTGAACCTGAAGGGATTCGAACCCCCGACCCCCACCCTGTCAAGGTGATGCTCTAAACCAACTGAGCTACAGATTCAAGTTTTATATAAATACAAAAATACAACAAATCTTGGTTAATCAAAATGCTTTTGAAGATTTTATCATATTTACGCTTTTGATTTTTTCTTCAGCAGTTCTTGTAGGGCTTGTACCTCATCACGCAGACGGGCAGCTTCTATAAAATCGAGGGCTTTGGCTGCTTTTTGCATGGCTTTTTGGGTTTGTTCTATTTGTTTTTCTAGTTCTTCAGCTTTCATGTAGGCTACTACTGGGTCAGCAGCGAGGTTGGGCTGTTCGGGTTCTAGGTAGTAAGTTTTTGCAGCTTTATTTTTGTCTGCCACATTGGTTTGCTGCATAATGGCCTCTTTAGATTTCTTGACAGTACGCGGTGTAATGTTATTAGTAAGGTTGTATTCGTGCTGTACTTTTCTGCGGCGTTCTGTTTCGCTGATGGCACGCGTCATAGAGTCGGTGATGCGGTCGGCATAGAGGAGTACTCTTCCTCGCTCGTTGCGTGCTGCCCGCCCGATGGTTTGTATCAGTGAGCGCTCATTCCTCAAGAAGCCCTCCTTATCAGCGTCCATAATGGCGACGAGTGATACTTCGGGGAGGTCTAGTCCTTCACGGAGTAGGTTTACCCCAATCAGTACATCTATCACCCCTAGGCGTAGCTCACGCAAAATCTCTACTCGCTCAATGGGTTTTACTTCAGAGTGGATATAGCGGCATTTGATACCGATTTTATCCATGTACTTGCTCAATTCCTCTGCCATACGCTTGGTGAGGGTAGTTACTAGCACCCGCTCATCTGCCTGAATGGTTTGGTCTATTTCTTCCAGCAGGTCATCTATTTGATTGAGGCTAGGTCTGACGGTTATTTCAGGGTCTAAGATGCCCGTTGGGCGAATAAGTTGCTCTACGACTACTCCTCCCGACTCTTGTAATTCATAATCAGCAGGCGTAGCACTGATGTAAATGACTTGATGGATGAGGCTTTCAAACTCATTAAAATTCAAGGGGCGGTTGTCTAGGGCAGAGGGCAGACGGAAGCCATAGTTGACTAAGGCAGTTTTGCGTGAGCGGTCGCCTCCAAACATTCCCCGCACTTGGGGCAGGGTTACGTGGCTTTCATCTATGAGCATGAGGTAATCCTCAGGAAAATAATCTAACAGGCAGAAAGGGCGAGTTCCTGCGGTACGGCGGTCAAAATATCGGGAGTAATTTTCTATGCCTGAGCAGTAGCCTAGTTCGCGCATCATTTCTAGGTCAAATTCGGTACGTTCTCTGATGCGCTTGGCTTCTTCGGGTTGGTTTTCTAGCTCAAAGTAGCGTATTTGCTTTACGAGGTCATCTTGTATTTCGCACATAGCTTGGTGGAGGAGGTCTTGCCCCGTTACAAAGAGATTGGCAGGGAAAATAGAAATTTGGGTTTCCTCAGAAAGTTTTTGGTTGTTGTGTGGGTCTATGCGTTGGATGGCTTCTATTTCATCGCCCCAAAAGAAAATTCGATAAGCAAAATCATCATAGGCTACAAAAATATCGACAGTATCGCCTTTTACCCTAAAATTACCTCGTGAAAACTCTGCCTCGGTGCGGCTATACAAGATGTCCACGAGCTGAAATAAGAATTTATTGCGGCTGATGGTTTCGCCTACTTTGAGCCGAATGACACTTTTGCTAAACTCTTCGGGGTTGCCCATACCATAGATGCACGAAACAGAGGCAACTACTAGCACATCTCGCCTGCCTGTAAGCAGGGCAGAGGTTGCGCTGAGGCGTAGCTTTTCTATTTCTTCATTGATAGAAAGTTCTTTTTCTATGTAAGTACCCGAGGAGGGCAAAAAGGCTTCGGGCTGATAGTAGTCGTAGTAAGAGATAAAATACTCTACTGCATTTTCGGGGAAAAACTGCTTGAACTCGCCATAGAGCTGCGCGGCTAGGGTTTTGTTGTGGCTAATGACCAATGTGGGGCGGTTGAGCTGTGCTACAACATTGGCAGCCGTAAAAGTTTTGCCTGAGCCAGTTACTCCGAGTAGAGTTTGTGCTTTTTCTCCTGTCAGGATTCCTTTTACAAGTTGCTCAATGGCACGCGGCTGGTCGCCTGTAGGTACAAAATCAGCACAAAGTTTAAACGACATGTCCGTTTGGTTTGGTAGTAATGTTTTTTTGATACAATCGATTGCTTAACAAGGATAATTTATCAAATGTTAAGCATTTTTGCCAATGAAAACATAAATAATATTGGATTTTGATTTTTTGAGGCTATCTTACAAGGGCTTCAGCCTAAAATCTTAGCAGCACATCTTTACCAAGACTTTTACCCGTAGCCCAATATTTTGAGCATACTGTTGCTGGTTTGTGCCTCTGAAAACAACCTACTGCTAATGTTACCTTCTTTGTCGCGGTCTATGATGACGTGGGGCGGTGCCGGAATGAGGCAGTGCTGAATACCTCCATAGCCACCGAGCGACTCTTGGTAAGCTCCCGTATGAAAAAAGCCGATGTATTGCTTTTCGCCTTTTTCTATAATGGGCAAAAACACCTCCGAGCTGTGCATTTCAGAGTTGTAGTAGTCCATAGAGTCGCAGGTAAGCCCGCCGAGGTTTACTTTGTGGTGCGGTCTGTCCCAGTTATTGATGGCGAGCATGATGTACTTTTGGTTCATTCCCCATACATCGGGCAGGTGCGTAATAAACGAGCCATCAATCATGTACCAGAGTTCTTTGTCGTTTTGGAGTTTTTGGTCTATTACCGAATAAATTGTAGCACCACTTTCACCCACGGTGTAGCTACCAAACTCAGTAAAGATATTGGGTTCTGCTACATGGTTTTTTTTACAAATCCAGAGAATGTACTCTATGATTTGGTTGGTCATGTATTCATAATCAAACTCAAACTGGAGCGAAGTTCTGATAGGAAATCCCCCGCCAATGTCGATGCTATCTAGGTCGGGGCATACTTTTTTGAGTTCGCAGTATTTATACATAAATCGGCTTAGCTCGCTCCAGTAGTAGGCACTGTCTTTTACTCCTGTATTGATGAAGAAGTGCAGCATTTTGAGCCTAAATTTAGGGTTGGGTGCAATGGCTTCTTGGTAGAGTTTGTCCACATCGGCATAGCGTACTCCCAGGCGCGAGGTATAAAACTCGAAGTTGGGTTCTTCATCAGAGGCTACCCTTATGCCTAGGTTGATGGTTTCTACGGGTATATCTTGGTATGCCTTTATTTCATCTAAATTATCTAAGATGGGTACACTTCTGAATCCATTTTCTATCAGTTCGCAAAGACCCTCGGTGTAGGCTTGTCTTTTGAAACCATTAGAGATGATGTAAGTATTTTTATCTATTTGTTTGTTCTCATAGAGTGATTTGACAATGGCTATGTCAAAAGCAGAAGAGGTTTCTATATGGACATCATTTTTGAGTACTTCTTCCAGCACAAATTTGAAGTGCGAAGATTTGGTACAATAGCAATAGGTATAACTACCTTTGTAATTGTGTTTTTGAATGGCTTGGTTGAATAGCTTTTTAGAAAACTGAATATGCTCACTTATTTTGGGTAAATAGGTGATTTTAAGGGGTGTACCATACTGTTGTATGATGTCGGTGAGGCGAACTTCGTTAAAGAAAAGTTCATCATTTTCAACCTTAAAATCACGCGTAGGGAAATCAAAGGTTTGCTCAATCAGTTCTATGTAGTTTTTCATCTATATTTATGTCATAAAAAAATGGTTCGTCTGTTTAATTCAGGGTGCAAAGTAAGAATTTATCTATCAATTTATCAAGAAAAAATAATTTTGCAGGTGTTAGTTTTTGGGCTGCTATGCTGGCTTTGTGTGTACGAATGTAGCCAAGTGAGAGCTTAGTTACTTTATTAATGGAGTATTAAGTTATAATTAATTGATAATCAGTAGTTTAACCAAGCTAAAAGGCTGTATTATTTTTGAAATCTCACTCATCACTTATTTTTTAGATTGCGCATATTTTTGGCTTCTGCGTTGAAGCTCACCCAGTAAGTAAAACTTTTCGTCGGCAGTGAGCTGCTCCTCAGCATAGACCAACTTATTGAACTTTACTTGAAAGTTATATTGTTGCGATTGTGCTATGCTTTCTAAAATTGTTAAATAAAAATCAAACATTTATTTTTCGGGTTAGCTATACAAGTTTCTTGATATTGAAATTAATACTCAAATACTAGCACTAGGGTTCAACTTATTAAGTCAAAAAAACTTGCATGGCTTAGTAGAATTTTATTTACCTTTGAACACGCACAGTAACGCATCAATTAAAAAAATAATCCTGAGAAAAATTAATTGTAAGTTTTTGATTGTCAATGGATTAAGAAATCACTTACAGTCTGTTCAAAATTTACAATCACAAAACTATCTATGCCAATTAAGATATATAATAGCACCAATGTAAAAGACTTAGACTGGCAAACTATCAATCAAGGGGAAAAAATAGCTCCGTTTTTGCAAATGATGCTTGCTAAGGAAAGCGATTTTTTAGTAGAAAATACAAAGCATGAAGTGCAACTATTACAAATAGACGAGTATGCCCTTCCGCTGGTCATTACTGAAAAGTATCAACCTCAAACTACCTATCTCAGCTCCACACTCACTCAATACTTTGACCTTGCCACAGAAGAAATCTTGATGGAACTCAAGGGCAGACGCTCTGTGCGGGCACTCATTGCCCCAACAATACTCAATGTGATGAAAAATATTTTCAAAGGTTTGGGCTTTGAGAAAGTAGTTTTTATCAATAATTTTTTGCTTTCTACCAATCTTTACCCTGCCCTGAGCGAAGCCCAAATCAAAGAGAGCTTACACGTCTTAAAAAAAGTATTTCCACTGCATACACTTTTGTTTCGCTCCGTCAACGAAGCCACCGATACCTCTCTGCTCAATGCGCTACGCAGCGAAGGGGCAAAGCCTATTATTAGTCGCCCTATCTTGATGCTAGACCCCAGCGCAAAGACCTATCAAAAAAAGCGTATGTTTAAAATGGACGAAAAGCTATGGAAAAAGAATAAAACTTATCATTGGACAAGCACACACGACCTTTCTGACCAAGAAATTGAAAGAGTGAGAGGCTTGTATGAAGCACTTTACAGAGAAAAATACTCTTGCTACAACCCAGCTTACACAGAGGCACTGATTAAGATTTGGCTGGAGTCTGATTTTATGGAGTTTAAATTTCTCCGAAAAGAAGAACAGATAGTAGGCGTAACAGCTTTTTTAAAACAAAATGGTATCCTTACTACCCCCTTTATAGGTTACGACCAAAACATACCCCTCGAGGAGGGGCTATACCGCTTTTTAAACCTCAAATTAATGGAAGAAAGCATACAAGAGGGCTTAATGCTCAACATGAGCTCTGGAGCAGCACATTTTAAACGGCTCAGAGGAGGAACTACTTTTCTGGAATACAACGTAGTTTTTTTTAAGCATCTGCCTTGGTACAGGCATTTGCCTTGGAAAATTTACTACCAGCTTTCTGAGCGTTTTGCTATTCCTACCATCAAGAAATATGGACTCTGAAGCTGTATAGTTTTAAATTTAACCAAAAAATAATATTGAACTAAGGCAATTATCTTGGTTGTCTGACAATTTTTGTGGAAATCTGTAGCAGCGGACTTCCAGTCCGCTG
>CAYZQI010000049.1:0-28804 GCA_964480455.1 uncultured Cytophagaceae bacterium | reverse complement strand
TGCCCCATGTGTTCGCCTGCGCCGATGTTGCGGAATTGGTTATTCTTGCGGAAAGTCGCTTTGATGTCTTCCCAGCGTTGGGTTTCTTCGGGGGTGAGGAGTTGGTTCATTTCCTTGAACTTAAGCAAATTTGCCTCAGCCCCAGTGGTGAGGGTTTGGGCTTCATTTTCGTAGTGAGAGAGAATGAGCGTTTTGAGTTCTTTGTCATTCATAATCGGGACAATCTTCTCGGCGATTTTGTTCATATCACGGTACGAGCCTTGCAGTTTGAAAGGTGGCTCAGTACGAAACTCATCACTTTGGGCTGCCGAGCGGATGTACTCCATGTTATTTTTCAAGACATAATCTCGCACTACAAAGAGTTTTTTCAGCACTGCCACGATTTCGTTGATTTCTTCGGAGGCATAGTTGCCCTCGAGTTCCATACCCTCACGGCTATCTGTTTCGGCAAGGCGGATAAGGGCATAAACATCTTTTTGGCTGCGTGTAGCCAGTTTATTGAGGATAGGGTTAGAGGTAAGGCAGTTTTCTATGTAGCTCAGTTTAAATACCTCTGCCGAATCGCCTATGATGTCGCCTAGGTTGTAGGTATCGGCACGGTTAGAAAGCATATCAGGAATTTGAAACTTGTCGCCGCTTTCGGTGTAGGGGTTGCCTGCCATCGCTACGCAAACTTTGCGTCCTCTGAGGTCATAAGTCTTGGGTTTGCCCTGATAGACACCCTCTATCCTGCGCTGCCCATCACAGAGTGAGATAAATTTTTGGAGAAACTCAGGATTGCAGTGTTGAATATCGTCCAAATAAATCATCACATTGTCGCCCATCTCAAAAGCAAGATTCAGCTTGTTGATTTCCTCTCTTGCACTGGCATTGTTTGCCTCCGTGGGGTCTAGCGAAGTAACCTGATGCCCAATGGCAGGGCCGTTGATTTTCATAAAAATAATTCCCAATCTATTGGCTACATACTCCATCAGGGTAGTTTTGCCATAGCCTGGAGGCGAGATGAGCAGCAGCATACCCATAAGGTCGGTACGTTTGGCTTCGCCTACTACCCCGATTTGCTTGGCGAGGTTATCACCTATGAGGGGCAGATAAACCTCATTGATGAGTTTATTGCGCACAAAAGAAGAAAGCACCTTAGGTTTAAATTCGCTCAGGCGTAATTCTTCACGGAAGGCATCACTCAATTCTTTTTTGAGCCTTAAGTATTGCTCAAAGAGCGGCACTGTGCGCTGCTCAAAGTCATTGAGTTTGAGCATAAAATCGTTGTAGTGCAGGTGATAATTTTTGTTTTGAATCACGCTGTGCGAACCCGACAAACCTGTAATGTCTTGCTGGATAGAGGCATGAATGACATGGGTATTGTCATAATTTTGGTGAAACAAAAGCGAAGCTGCTTCATCAATGTATTCTTCTACAAAGTCCACTTCCTCTCCTAAATTAGCCGATTTTACAAAAGCCTCTACCCAAGTTCTGAGTAGTTCTAGCCGTTCTTCGGGGGCTTCGGCGAGGTCTTTGAGCGATTGTTCGTAGAGGCGTGTATGTCCGCCTACTTTGAGGTATTTCTGGAAAGCCTCATAGATTTGAGTGGCTTCTTGGCTGATGATAAAATTATCTCCTCTGATAATTTCATAAAAAAGATAAGTACCCGCTAGGTCGGCTATTTCGGGCTTGAAAAGTGCCGTATCTTCTATAAATTGCTTGGTTTCTTTTTGCAACTCAGCGATTTCTTGCCTGAAATCTTTGCTATTGGGGAATACCTTTAAGATAACGCCAATGCCTTTGAGTTGGCTGTGCAAGAGTTGGTGTTTTTTGGGGTGAAGGGTGGGCAGGTACTCTTTCCAAAAATAAATAGCACAGGCACGGGCAGTAGTAGGATAGCGCAGCAAATCTATGCGCTGATTCAATTGGGCAAGGGCTTGCAAGATAAGGGCAGCATCTTGGTCGTGTACGCCTTTGGTGTAGCTCTCTAGGTAGCGAGGTGCCATATATTTTTGCACCATATCCGAGAGTGCTTCGAGAGGCATTTCGCTGATTTCAGCCAGTGAAGGTAGTTTTTCTTGGCTTGTGCCATTGCTTTTGCCGTTGCTGCCTGCACTTTGTTCTTGCCTCGCAATGCTTTGGTAGAGCTGATAAGCAAGGTATTCGGCACGATAGACTTGGCTATTTTCAGAGATGACTTCTTGTGTCCAGACTTCTTTGGTTTGGTTAAAGGCTTCGTTTTTGATTTCTTGGAAGAAATTAGTGCCTGAAAGGTGATAAAACATCTTTCCTTCACGCTGTATGACGGTGAGGTCAAGGTTTTGGACATTGACCGAGAAATTATGCCTGCCAAATTTGATGACATTTTCTCCCCCCACAAAGATTTCTTGGCGGTCTTTGAGCTGCCTTACGGTATCTTCTCTGATAGATTTAAGCCTTGATTGGATTTCATCAGCTTTTACGCTGTCATCTAATGCCACAAGTTTATCTATAATATCACGGATTTTTTCTATCATCAAATCGGCTGCAAAGTAGCCGTTGATTTCGCTCACACTTTCAAAGGTAGCCGCACGGCTTTGTATGCCCTTTAAGATGCGGTCGGCGGCATTTTGTAGGGCTGTAGCACGGCGATTGAGTGCCTCAGTGAGCGAAAGTTTTTTGCTCTCGAAGGCATTGTAAACCTCTTCTCTTTTGGCGGTAAGTTGTTCAATAAATTCTTCAAAATCACTAAATTTACCTTCCAGTTCCTCGAGTTGTACCATAATTTTGGTCAAAAACTCTTCGGCTTTGGCGGGCGTGTCTGAGATATCGAGATAGTTTACTACACTTTGGCTGATGAGTTTGATTTGTGCTCCAAACTCGGCTTGTGCCTCACCGCTTCTTAAATCACGCCGTTTGTTGCGTGCCTGCGATTTTACTTGGTTGAGTTGGGCATAAATCCCCGAGATATTGTCTATAATTTGGGTAGTCTGCGTAGAATCTTCAATTTTGAGATTGCTTACTATATCAATGAGTAAGTCAAGTTCTTTGCCTGTTTGGTCTATTTTAGTTTCTGTAGCATTGATTTCGGCTACTTTTTCGCCTTTGTTGAGGTTGGTTTCGTGTTCTACGACAGCTTTGCGATAATAATCAAGCGCAGTGGGCTTGAGCAAAAACCGCACAGTATTTTCAGAGATGTTCTCGCTTTGTGCTGCCAAGATTGCCTCAAAACTTTCGATGCGTTCATTGTCAGTATAGCGCAATTCTTTGAGCGAAATGGTTTCGCCCCTGAGTGTACGAAGGTCGGCAAGGGTCTGTACGAATTGGTCTATTTTATCAAAATTGCTGCGTTTGATACGTTCTTGGATTTCCTCTATTTTTTTGGCAACTTCCTCTATTTGGCTTTGGGTATTTTTTTGGACTCTGGTAACTTTCTCAAACTCCTCAATGGCAGCGTTTGCCGATTCTTTGATTTCTTGTAAGGGTTCATTGAGTTGGAAAGTTTCGGCGTGGTTGAGCCAGTAGTAGGTGTCTATCACGGTCGTACTTTGCTTGACCAAATCCATGTAAAGTGTCTGATAAATATCTTCTTTAGCAATCAGGTTCAAGATTTCGGTCATTTCAGCCATTCCCCGCACGATGTCTTTGTTGCCAATTTTGAAGAGAAAGTTTTCTTTGGCTACGGAAGGTACATAATCGGCACTTACGTAGGGCGTTTGCCAGACCTGCACAGCGTGGTTTTTACTTGCCTCTACCTGCGCCCTAAAATACGCCAATTCGCCTTTCTCGAAGAGTGTGTAGCCATTGCAAACAATGGGATTTTCTACTTTTTGCTGAATGAGGTTATAGGGCAGCAGCACATAAATACCTTCTTCGTCATTATGAAAAATATAAAGATGGTCTTCGCCATTAGGGGCTTGCAGGTGTTTTTCAAACTTCAGATGGTCTAGCAAGTTATTGAATTGCTTCAGCTCGCCCGATTGCAAATAATAGCCATTTGAAAAAATAAGCCCTTGATTATCAGGCAATAAAATACAAGATTCTTCTATTTTATCTACCCTAACGGCTTGCTTAAGTTTGTCATTATAGACAATATAGCGGTATTTGTTTTCTTGGTAAGGTCTGATTTTGAGCAAAATCAAATTGCCCAAATCCGAGAAATAATATTCCCCTTCATCAAGGGTTTGCTTGCGTTCTACGGGTTCGCTATAGACCCCTTCGCCTGTGCTGGTATTGTCTTCTATTTTAATGGTGAGGTCGCCTCCGATTGCCTCCACAAAAAGGCGGTCATTGATAGAAATGTGTGGGTGTTTGCCCTCTCTGTAAGCCTCACGCCTGACACGCTGCCACTGAAAAGCGTGCTGTTCGGGATATTTGAACTCGAATTCACTGCGGTTGTTGAGGTACGTTAGCCCTTCTTTGGTGATGGCCCATTTATAGACCTTGATGTCTTCTAATTTTTTGCCTACTTTGAAAACCATATACAAAGAACTGCCTGAGGTGGCAAATTTCATAAAAATAGTTTCCTTATAAAATTTATACATTTCTAGGAAGTCAGCCTCAAATTTTTCATTTTTGAGTAATTCCAATGAATCTTCGTGAAAGGTATGGTCAGCCTCATCATACCGAAATACACTAAATACATCAGCCAACTGTGTGGATTTAAGCTTCATCTGTACATTGTAGCCAAAAATAAAAGACATACCTACACTGACCATATCACGGGGGATACAGTTGTTTTCGGTCATAATCCGATTATTGGCAATGAGTTTGGTTTCTATGCTTCCGAATACGTCTTTGCGTCCTTCATTGAGTTGGGTGAGTTTTTGTCGCAAGATTTCAGCTTGGTTTTCCAAGCGTTTGCGTATGATTTCGTAAGTGCCGCCTTCGAGTTGAGTTTCCATATCATTTAATTATAAATTGTCAATGGTTAGTGGTCAGTGTTGCTTTTCAGGTCAATTTAAGAAAAAAACATTTTCAATGCAATTTTAGCTTATTTTTTATTTTCTTGTCCTAAGAATTAGTCAATCTTGATGGTACCAGACTTATATTTTTATGAGAAATGAAATAGCTTGAGGAGAAGGCAGTAGGATTGACAAATGGCTATTTGATAGCCATTTACATTTATTTTTTAGCTAACCCTCAATTTGTAATTCACAAACTGAGAGTTAGCATAGCAAAGATTTATGCTTGCATAAGTGTATCAAGGGCTGTTTTTGCCATGACGAGCATCACAGCAATTTCATCGGGTTCGTAGAGCATTTCGCCCACTTCGTCGTCATTATCATATTCGCCTTCTTCTTGGCAAAGTGTGATATAAATAAATTGAAGCAAATCTCCTTGAGGGTGTTCCTCAGAGAGGTCTGCAATGGCTTCTTCTTGGTCTTCGTAGCCTAGTTCTTCTAAGAAAGCCAATCTGTCGGCGTTGTCTGTATCCGCCTCGTCAATGGCCTGCTCACTCACTATGGCAAGTTTACCTTTTTTCTTTTTGAGCATAAACCAAAGCTCTACACTCACCCCAAGGATAAGGTCGCACATATCTTCAGTGAACTCGCTTTCATCTACTTGAAGCAAATAGGCTGATAAGTGAGGTTGCTCCTCGATAAATTTCTCTACCATAGCATCATAGGCTTCTTGCGACATATCTCTAAGTGTATCAATATCGCGCTCTATTTCTTCAAAAGTGATAAGTTCCATTTTATATAAATTTAAGTAATGTTTTATAGTGCGAAATTGGGCGTTTTTCATTAGAACTCCATAGAAATCAAAAGAAATTTACAAGAAATCTCAATCGCAGGAGGTGTATAAATCTTGTATGAGGTGCTAATGCTCAAACTTTTTGTGGCGAGTTGAGTACAGTTTAATTGACCTTGTACCAAGTCTGTGTGCGATAGAACATTCCCCAGTAACCTCTCACTTGTAGTTTGCCATTTTCTATCCAAAGTTTGCAACTGTATTCTCTTCCTTTTTCAGGGTCCAGTATTTTCCCATTTTTCCATTCATTGCCTACTTTTTCAAGTGCTTTGATAAGCACCATGCCAATGATTGGTTGATTTTTGCGGGAGTCGGGGCATTGCGTACAGATAGGATTTTCACCATTGCTGGTATCTAAGAGTTTTTCTACCTTTCCATAGACTTTACCATTTTTTGCGGTGTAGATTTTAATGATAGATTTTTCTTTGTTGGTTTCATCATCAATGGTTTTCCAGCTTCCAATGATGCTCTGTGATGAGGCAAAAGAAAATGAACAAACAAATAACAACGTGATTAAGATAAGATTTTTCATAGATAACATTAAATTTGATTCAATCAGAGAAAAGTAAAAAATAACTGCTTTGAAACATAATTCAGGATTTACAACAAATAAATACCGTCTTTTGTCTTGGTTTATCCAAAAAAAATATATTTTTGGGAAATACTGCCACAGCGTGAAGCACCATCTTCATCAGTAGGATTAAAAACGCAAAACAATACAATTTAAAGACATTCAACATTGCCAAACTGCTAAACAATATATGTATAAAAGAATTTTCTTATATCTTCTACTTGCTTATTTATTTTTTACGCTGAGAGCTTTTAGCCAAGAAGTGCCACTAAGACTGCCCGATGGCTCAAAGAGGTATATGCTCAGTATTGAGGGGCAGAACAGCCAACAAGTTAAGTTTTTTGAAGGAACAGTTGATTTTAACATGCTTCTTAAAACAGATAGCCTTGACAGTCAATACCTAAAACGCTTTGCCAGTGGCTTCAATAGTTATCAAGATTATTGGGCAAAAATCAAAGTATTAAACGAGGCAGATTTTGACAAAGATTTTATTTTGTTTTTGGGCTATGTGAGTGAAGCAGAGGTCTTTGTAGTCTATCAAGATGGCACTTACAGAAAAAGCAAGGCAGGTTTTTTTGTGGCTAACCGTCTGCTCAACCCTCGCCAAGGGCAGGGGAGCAAGGTCAGAATCACGCTTCAGGCAAAGAAAGTCAATACATTGCTCATCAAGTTCAAGAATACAATTAATTATCCTCCTGAGCCAAGTTTTAGCATTCAAGAAGAAAAAATCTGGCAAGAAGACATTGCCCAAACCAACTTAATCCAAGGAGTTTTTCAGGGTTTACTGGGGTTAATTCTACTTTACAATCTATTTCTATTTTTCTCTTTACGTGATATTACTTATCTCTACTTTGTAGGGTATGTTGCTACAATCTCGGTTTACTTTCTCAATGAATATGAATACTTAGAGCAATATTTTTTACCCTCTGAACCTATATTGAGTTTTTATCTAAGTAATCTAGTGTATGTAGCCTCCATTTTTTACTTACAATTCAATCGTTTTTTCTTAAACATTCCTAAAACCTACCCAACTTGGGATATCTTTCTGAAAGTATGGCTATGGCTGAGTTTAGTCATTGTATTAGCACTTTTTGTACTCTCGCCCATTGATTTCCAAACTTATATGCAGATAAGATTGAGCTATCATATTGGCTATGCCTTGGCACTGTTTGTATTTATTTTTGTGGTATTACTGATGAATAGCGTCATCGCCAATTACTTTGTGATTGGAAACTTCTGTATGGTCTTGGGTGCATTGCTGATTATCATGGGCAATCTAGGCGTAATCCCTTTCAGCTTGTACTACCTCTTAGGAGGTATCGTAGCGCAGATGTTTGTTTTTATGATGGCACTCAGCTACCGCTACCGCGAAACCATGCAGCAGGCTCGCGACAACCAGCAAAAACTCATCACACAGCTAGAAGCCAATCAAAAACTACAAACACAAGTAAACCGTGAACTAGAAGAAAAGGTAAGAGAAAGAACCCGTGAAATAGCTCAAAAAAATGAAGAAATCGCTACTCAAAACGACTCTCTCATCAACAAAACCAATGAGCTGGAGAAAATGTACAAAAAAACACAAGACAGCGTGCGCTCGGCAGAGCGACTTCAGCGTGCCATCATGGGCGAAGAACAAGAAGCTATCTCACATTTCAGAGATGGTTTTGTGCTTTTATTACCGAAAGACATTGTATCGGGTGATTTTTATTGGTCGTCTAAGATAGGGCATCTCAAAATATTAGTAGCTGCCGACTGCACCGGTCATGGCATCGGGGGCGCACTCATGACCGTATTGGGCAGCTCTGTACTCAATGATGTAGTCAATGAAGAGGGATTTACAAGCCCTGACGAAATACTCTACGAACTAGATAAAAAGGTAATTGAGACCATTCAGAAGCAAAATATCAATACCAGTGTGAAAGATGGTATGGACTTAATAGTGATTACTTTTGATGAAATCAGCTACACCCTCCGCTTTGCAGGAGCTAAAAATCCACTCTATTATGTGAGAGATTTTGAGCTACACCAAATCAAAGCATCTCCCAGCCCTATTGGTATTCATATCAGCAAAAAGCCCAAAGTATTTGAGCTACACGAACTACAAGTACAAGAAGGCGATATATTTTACCTCGCCTCTGATGGCTTTCAAGACCAGTTTGGCGGAGAAAAGAACAGTAAATACCTCACCAAGCGTTTTAGAGCCTTGCTGCTCAGGTTCAGTCATTTATCCCTGGTAGAGCAAAAGAAAGTATTACTTGCAGAATTTGAAGCCTGGCAAGGTGAACAACCCCAAACTGATGATGTATTGCTGATTGGTATTAAGATTTGAAGGGTTTTTTTAAAGAACCCTTTGATATTGAAACCTACACAGTATGAATCTTCCACCCAACTCAGTACCAAGTTTCCTGATAGATACCAAACTGGAATATGATAATCCTACTCCAATATCGCAAAACCTTGTATCATAGGTTGATTATTTTTGCTTATTTGCATTTTTATTCTCATATTTGCAAAAAAAAAGTCAAGCCAAAGATATGTCAGAATGGAACAATAAAGTCAAACGAATACTCAAGTCAGAGTTGGTCAAGAGAGGTTTATCCACTGGAGATTTAACCACTTTGTTGAACCGAAATGGTTGTGCTGAAACCAAGTCAAGTGTTGATAGCAAAATCAGTCGGGGTACTTTTAGTGCTGCTTTTTTTATGCAATGTTTGTACGTCATTGGTTGTACTAAAATTGAAATAGAGGACTATCAGCCTACTTTTATTGTTTCGGAAAGGTCAGTTTTGAAAGTTGCTGAAGCCAATGTCAAATATAAGACTGCAAAAGATGAGAACTAAACTGAAATTTATAGATTTGTTTGCGGGTCTTGGCGGCATTCGTCTGGGTTTTGAGCAAGCCTGTCAGGAAAGAGGAATTGAAACCGAGTGTGTTCTCACTTCTGAAATTAAGCCTTATGCCATTGAAACACTCAAATACAATCATCAGCACGAAAATTTTGTGGGGGATATTTTTCAAGTCAGAAATGAGGATATTCCACCATTTGATTTCTTATTTGGCGGTTTTCCTTGTCAACCATTTAGTGCAAGTGGAAAACGGAATGGTTTTGCTGATACAAGAGGTACTTTGTTTTTTGAAATAGAACGAATTATTAAGTATCACCAACCAACGGGATTTATTCTTGAAAATGTGGAAGGTTTGGTGAAACACGATTTAAAAAATAAAAAGGATAAAATAGGCAGAACACTTAGCACAATCTTATATAAGCTAGAAGATGAACTAGGCTATCAAGTATCTTGGAAAGTGTTGGATAGCGTGAATTTTGGTGTGCCACAGTCAAGAAAACGTGTTTTCATTGTTGGTACAAAAAACGAAAAAGTATCTTTAGAAGATTTTGAACCAACTTTTAAAGTACTGAAAGATGTCTTAGAAAGTGGTAAATCTACCATGGATACCGATTTTACCAAAAAACTACTTGCACATTTTACAGTAAAAGAACTTTATGGAAAATCAATCAAAGACAAACGGGGTGGAGAAGATAATATCCATAGCTGGGATATTGGCTTAAAAGGCGAGTGCTCAAAAGAGCAAATAAATTTACTGAATAAACTTTTCAAAGAACGTAGGAAAAAGCAATGGGCAAGTGAAATTGGTATTGACTGGATGGACGGAATGCCACTCACTTTAAGTCAAATTGAATCATTTTGCCCTGCCAATAACTTGTTTGAGCAGGTTGATGTAAAAGCAATTTTAGATGATTTGGTCGAGAAAGGCTACCTAAAATTTGAATATCCTAAAAAATTAGTCAGTGAGATTACTGAAAACGGACTCATTACTTCTCGTGTCTATGATGAAACAAAACCCAAGGGCTATAATATTGTAACTGGAAAATTGAGTTTTGAAATCAATAAGATATTAAACCCTAATGAAATCGCTCCTACTTTGGTAGCGACTGATATGGTTAAAATTGCCGTACCTGATGGCAATGGCTTAAGAAAACTAACCATCAGAGAAGGATTGCGATTATTTGGCTATCCCGAAAATTATGAAATCCCTGTTAAAGAAAGTTTGGCGTTTGATTTATTAGGAAATACAGTTGTTATTCCTGTAATTAAGGCTATTGCTGAAAGGATTTTAGATGTTTTGGAAAGCAATGAATATGAACTAGCAACAGAAAACACAGGGATTAAAGCTTAATTCCTGTGTTTTCAAAATATTTCTTTTTCACTTTCTCCAACCAATTTTCACTGTAACTATTCGTATTGTGCGAATACTTTTCAATTGTTTCAGAAATGGCATTTAAAAATGATATTTTGTCAGCAAATGGTTTGTTTTTAGGGTTTTTAGCATACCATTTGATCGGTCTTAAATTATAAGGTTGGCTGTTTTTTGTTTGCATATTTACAGGATTTGCTCCCGAAGTTCCTGCCATTTCCCATACTTTCATGAGCCATAAATTATCTATACTTAAAACAGCATCGACCATTTTGTAGCCAAAAATCAAGTAATCCGCATCAAGTCTTTCAGGTTTGACAAGTAGGGACTTATTATATGAGTCAAAATTGGCAATATCAAAAGCTGGTGTGGCATTAGCGTTGAATGTTTTGATTTCTAGTAAGCCATTTCTATCGTCTTCGGCAAGTAAAAAGTCTGGAAATTCTTGAGTGTTTGCCCTAGTTCTAAAATAAAAATTCTGTTGCTTTAGCCATTCACTTAGCCATTCTTGCAATAAATCACCAATTGCATCTTTGCCATTGTATTTTGCAGCAATTCCGCCAAGTATGATTTCAACACTTCCAATCTGTTCTGTTATTTTGAACTTGTTCAGCAACAAATCATAGATTTCACTTGCAGTAACTTTTTTCTTTTCTGTCATTCTTTTCTTTTGATGTATTTTAAAATTGCTGCAGATGCACAAATTTCTAAATGATATACATTACAGATTTGGAGTTTGGTAAAATTGTAATTTAAAAAAAGTCATCTATTTAAACCCTCCCCACCAATTCAAACACTTCTTGATGCACAGTCGGAATAATGGCGTGTGGAATCTCATGCCCTACCCCTTCTAGCCAAACTAGCTTATGCTCAGGAATGTAGGGGGCGTAGGTGCGTGCGTGTACAGGTGGCACAAGTTTATCTGCTGTGCCGTGCAATACCAAAGTAGGAACTTTGATATTAGGTAGTTCTCTCAGGCGTGAGCCAGAGGCAATGATTGCCGAAAATTGTCTTATCTTAGCACGAGGGTTTTGTCCTTTGCGCTCTATGATGTTATGATGAAAAAGTACCTTGTAGTAAGCTTCGTTGAAGGGGTAAGCCACTCCTGCTAACCTACGGTAGGTACTTAGGTAGTTACCTACCGTTACCTCAAAGTGTGTATATTTGGTTTTTAACTCTACATTTCTTACCAAAATTGGGATAACAGCAGCTTGTAGTTTTCTTACAATACCTGGCTGAATATCTATTTGAAAGCTATAGCCAGACGACATAATGGAAGTAAGGCTTAGAACCCGCTCAGTATAGCTAATGGCAAGGCGTTGCGAAATCATGCCTCCCATCGAGGCCCCAATTAAGTGCGCCTTCTCAATGCCTAGCCCGTCAATCAATCCAATGGCATCTTTTGCCATATCTTCAAGCGTGTAGGGGTCTGTCCGTTGCCAATTTTCTATCCAAGTAGAAAGCCCAATATCGCGGTTATCATAGCGAATCACATAAAAACCTGCTTCTACCAATGGGTTGATAAAAGAAGGCGACCACAAAGTACATTGTGCATCTAAGCCCATGGTAAGCAAAATGGCTGGGTTTTGTGGATTGCCAAAAGTCTCATAATAAATTTCTATGCCGTTACTAGGTATTTTTCCTTTTTGGTGCAGATAAGAGGGGTAGATGTTCATATCACTCAATCTCAGTCATTTAATTCATAATTATTTTTGTTTTCAACTTACGGCCTTTCTGCCACATTCCCAAGACTTCAAAAAGAATATTTTTGATTCTTTGACAATTTTTGTGATTGTGTGCGATAAGATGAGCTAAATACTGTTTAAAACATAGATGCCAGCGGACTGAAAGTCCGCTGCTGCAGATTTTCACAAAAATTGTCAGACAACCCTATTTTTTACTCAAAAGCAATTTTTGCTTTTTTGAGGATGACCCATTTCTCATCTTTTTTTTCTATAATACCATTCTCAAGGGTTGTAATGCGTGAATCATTGTAGGGTTCATTGGCATATTGGCAAGCAGGTGCAAGCATTTTGTCGTGATGTGTGAGTGCCAATTGATGGTATTCACTGCGCCCCAAGATACTAAATACTGCTTGATTGGGGCTTTGTAAGTTAATCTCGATTTTGTAGATACTATCTCGGCTAGGTTCGGTCTTAAAATCTCCCATTTCAAAAGCTAGGCTATTGGGGCGAATCTTGGCAAAATATATCTGCAAATTAGGGTTAAAATTATAGCTTTCTAGGTGCTCAGTACGTTTTGCGTAGAGTTCTTCGGCAGACATCTTGTGCTGATTGCGTTTTTGCAAAATTTGTACTTCTTTGATAAGAGCGGTAAGTTGCTCATTCAAAAAGTTGAATTTCAAGAGCAAGGCTTGAAAGTCCTTGCTTGGTGTCATGGTATCTATTCGGTTGTCCACGCGTACATATTTTTCTATTAAATTTTCTTCCTGTTCGTTGAGCAACGTTTTGAGGTCTTGATTTTGCTTGTAGAGAAAATACATGCCTGCCAAAGAGAGCAAAAACATAATGATAATAACTATCCACATAGGCGTAGTGATTTGGTAGGGTTTTTTGGTATTAAAATTAGTTGTAAGCCTGTCTTCATTGCTTGTTGCCGTATTTTGCTGTTTATTAGGTTTTAATTTGTTTTTCCCCCAATCACGAATGTAGTCATTTTTGATAATTTTCAAGCCAAGCATCAGCGCATTGACATTGTCGCGCCAAGCAGCATCTTTTCTTGATTTACGCAGTTCAGTTTCAAGGTCTTTGAGTAGTTTATCGGTGCGTTGTTGGAGTTTATCTTTGCCATAGCTTTTGTAGAGAAGTTTCTCAAATATTGTAAAAATCCTAAGTGCTTCTGGGGTATCTTCTGGAATACTTGCCTTGAGTGTGGCAAGTGTACTGCAGTCAAGGTTTACGGCTTTGCTACTTTCTACGGTTTCATTGAGCATAAAATCCAATGCTTTGCAGAGCACCTCTAATTTTGCACCTTGGTAGATTTGGTCTATCTCTGTTTCGGTTTTTTGGGCTAGCAATAGAGAGGCTACACAAAGACCATACAATAGCAACAAATATTTTACAACTAGATGGATTTTCATGCCTAAAAGCAGTTTTTTTGATTGTGCTTCGGCTAAAAGTATGAAAATAAGTTTAGATTTCAAAATTAACCTTGTCTTCTTCTACATTGATACGCCTAAAAATAGCCGTAAAAAGCATTTCATTTGCTATGTTTACCTCTGTTACAGCAAGATGTACGGGAAAAATATCTCCTTCTTTGCGCTTGCCTTCTACCAAGCGTCCGCGCCCGATTATCTTTTTTTCTTTGGTTTTTAGGTAGCTTTCCATGTATTGGTCGTGCATTTTTGAATAGAGTACAGGCATCAAGATTTTGATGTTTTTTCCTATTACTTCATGCGCCTTCCAGCCAAAGAGATGCTCTGAGGCACGGTTAAAAACCTCAATTGTTCCTTTTCCATTGGCAATCACGATGGACTCCATGATGTTGCTAAGCACAGCATTTAGTTTTTCATTTTCTCGGTGCACTTCGTGAAGTTGGTTTTCCACCTCTTGGCGTGTCTGCTGCAGTGCTTCTGTGATTTTTTGAGATTCTTTGTCTTTTTGTTTGAGCGAAAGCGCATTTTTCTGGAACTCTTCCAGCAGTGCTTGGTTGCTGAGGTTTGATTGCATAATCCAGAGCGTAGAGGCAATATTGGTGCAGAGGCGTTCTAAAAACTCTATTTCATAAGTTTCAAACTTACGCAGGGCAGCCAATTCAATGACTCCTCGCACGGTTTGCTGCTCATCGCTGAGGGGGAGTAGAATCAAGGTGCGAGGCGCTGTACTACCAAGCCCTGAGCTGATTTGCGTATAATCCTCGGGAAGTTCTTCAAGATACACCTTGTCTTTTTCTTGATAAACACGCCCTATCAGCCCTTCGTGGAGTGCTACCTTACGTTGTATAAATTTCTCGCGCCCAAGGGCATAAGCTGCTACCAAATCGAAGGTGGCTTCATCTTCATTGATGAGGAAGATAGCCCCTTGAATTGCCTCTAAGTGTATAACCAGTTTAGAGATGATTCTTCTACAAAGTGCCTCTATGCCGCTTTCGTGACTGCGAAGTATTTCTGAGAAAGTAGTAAGCCCTTGGGTAGTCCAGATACGTCTTTTTTCTTCTTGATTAACAGCGTGTAGTGCTTGTTGCATTGCAGCAAGTGCTTCGCCCAAAGTGCCTTGATGCTCAAACAAGATATGTTGGGTTTGTAAATTACCTTTGGCAATGGTTTGGGCGTACTGGTGGAGGTCTAAGAGTTTGGTTTTCAGTTGATTGATATTTTTTGCTATATTTTTGAGTTCATTGCCTCTGAGGGGCACATCTTCAGGAAAATTGCCTTCCTCAAGTTTTTTTAGCCCTTGGCTTACCTCCCTAATCCAGCTAAAAATCTGCCGGAACAGTAAAATCCCAAGGCTATAAGCAATGATAAAGCCTAAAATGGCTGAGATAACCAAAACCGTATTGGCTCTTCTTCTGTCTTGAGCTAAATCGCGGAGTAGTTTTTTTTCGTTCCTATTCACACGGTTAATGAGCTTTTGAGTGGTTTTTTCTAGTTCACTTTGTGCATAGATGAGGTCATTTTCTACTTGCTGCCGTGTGGTGAAGGGGTCTTGCCCCGTACTGAGCGAACGTTCTAAAAAGCGTTGTTGTTGTTTGAGTTCTCCGAGGTATTTGTTGAGTTCGGTATATAAATTTTTGATTTCAGGATTGTTGTAGAGCTTTACATATTGTAAAAGTGTATCTTTTTGAGCAGGAATATCTACTAGCCAGTATTTTTTATTTTCTTCTTCATAGCGTTGGTTTCTGAGATAAATGAAGCGAATCATATTGGCTTGAGTTTCGCGTGTGAGGTTGATGAGTTTGATACACTCACTTTGAATGGGCTTCATCTGTGTCATGATTACTTCTTTCTTATTATCCATTTGCTGCCAGAGTACATTATTCAAGAACAATAAACTAATTGCCATCAAAAGTGTAATCACAAACCCAAATGTAATGCGCCCCTGAATACTCTTCAGATTGACATTGAAGTAATACAACACTATATTGCGCTCCCTACTCATAAATCGTTTTGAACTAATGTTTATGTTTTTGCTAATTCCAGAACAATTATATCAATTTTCGGGCAAAAACAAATAAGTAAATTTTTATTTCTTTTTTCAATCTTGTAAATATCTTATAAATCAGGTACAAAACGCCTACTCCCAGCCATAATATTTTCATCTTTTGCCTCTCTAATGGCACAAAAATAAAAAAAACACTCCATTTTACTTAAAATGAAGCGTTGTGCTTTGTCGTATATACTTGAGGAAGAATTAATCTACCGCTCTGAAAGAACCTGTCCGTAAGAAACGCATAGGAAACAAACAACTAAACGAAACTGAAAGATTGCGTAATTTGATATCGTCCATTATATCTCCCACTCCTACCAAACGTTGATTGGTGTAGCGGTTGCAGGCATTGCTGATGTTATTCAAGCCATATCTGTAGGCTACATCAAGGGCAAAACGTACATTGCCTACATTGTAGCTACAGCCCACGCCTCCTACCAAGCCCAGTGATGTATTATTGAACAAATCTCTAGCACCCACTATGATTTCCTCTCCCTGAAACTCGCTCACACCACCCGAAGCCAAATCAGTACCTGTAATGCTGAGAGCTTTTTGTGCCTCTACCAGTGTGGCATAAAACCCACCCACAAACACCGTAGGTCTGAAAGCAGTACGCAAAATATCGTACTTAATCATCAGAGGTAGCTCAATGTAATCAAGTTTATTATCTTGAGTATAATCAAGCGAGAGGGTATTCTGTGCATCTTCAGGGTCAAACCATATATATTGATTGCTGTAAGTGAAGCGTTGCCTTCTGAAATTGGGCTGGAAACTGACCGTAAATCCATTGTAAAAAAAATTGATGTCTAAGCCTGCTTGTGCGCCCCATTCACTAAAATCTTGATAGGTTTTATCGTAGGTTTCGGCAGGGCGACCGTCCGTAGCACTAAAAGGGGTATAGCGTGCTTCTGGAATAGCTTGAGTAAGATTAGCACCTAATTTAATACCTATCCACCATTGAGACTTTTCAAAAGGGTCTGAGCTTTTTTTGCTCTTGGCACGCCGCACAACGGGTGAGCGTCCTCTTCCTTGGGCCTGAACTGCCTCGCTGATATGGCACAGCACAAAAAGCATCACAAATATTAACAGAGTATTTTTTCTCATTTTGTATTTTTTATTCCTTAAAATTTTTGGATTAATCTTCAACAAATCTCAGTTCTTCAGCCCTTCAACTCTTCATTCTATTAGCTCCTCAATTCACCACCATCAGTTTTCGTGTCTTTTTCAGCAAGCCTGCATTGATACGGTAAAGATACATACCCGCCCTAAGGTGCGAAGTAGCCACTGTTACTTGATGTTCGCCCATAGTTTTTGGCTCTTGGTCAAGTACTTTTTCAATTACTTTTCCGTAGCCATCTACCAGTTCTAGCGTAACCTCTGCAGGGCTGTTGATATAAAACTTAATCACTGTCTTGTCTTTGGCAGGATTAGGGTAGCAAGGGTAAAGTTTGAAGCGGTCATCTACAAAGCGGTCAATGGAAGTAACAGTATTATTATTGATAAGTGGCAGCGTAATTCCTCTGTCGGGATAATCTCCCCTGATGATGCTCTCCTCTGGGTTTCCCCCATCAACAAGCGCAGCATCTACTTCAAACCAATCTTTGAGAATGGTAGAATATACTTGGCGGTAGTCGTATTGCTGCTCCACATTGTCGCGGTTGAGGTTAGGCACTGTACCCAGTACACCTGGATTGACACGGCTACCAAAAAGCATCATAGGTGCGCCCGTGCCGTGGTCTGTGCCATAGCTACCATTTGAGAAAATTCTTCGTCCAAATTCTGAGGTAGTCATAGTCAGTACACGATCTTCAATGCCTCTGGCACGGAGGTCATCTTGAAAGGCTTTCATAGTAGCCGAGATATGGTAAAGCAAGGCAGCGTGTACGCCCATTGTGGTATCGTAGTTGGTAACTTGTGCGGCGTGGGTATCAAAGCCGCCAATTTTCACTAAAAAAACTTTGGTTTGGCAACCTCCACTGAGAAGTTTTGCAATAATCTGAAACTGACCAGCCAATCGGTTACGGCTTGCACCTTGTGGCGCGCTGAATGGGTATGTTTCGGGATAAATTGCGTTGCTAGGGACAGCGGTGCCAATGTCAAATACTTGTTTTAAGCGTTCGGCATAGTCTTCAGACTTTTGCTCTAGGTCAAGAATCCAGTTGAGTTCTCTGCCATAGGGTGAATCATTGAGGGTTTGAGGAGGAATCCCTCGCGGGTCAGTACCTTCTATGTCTTCAAATCCTTCAAGCTCGGTTACAAGGTTAAAGAATTGGTTGGGGTTATTGATAGAGATGGAAGTAGGAATATTATTAGATTGATGAAAAACCAGCGAAATATCATTGCCAAACTCAAGGGCAAGCGGGTCAAGCATTTCAGCATTAGGGAAGTCAGCAGGATAAGAGAGCGGTGCATAGTTATTTTCTAAGAAACGCCCTATCCAGCCCGAGCCGAGGTAGTCGTCAGAGCCTCCGCCCATCAGCAAGATGTCCTGCCCTCTGAAGTGTGAGCCGTTGTTATTTTCATACGAAACTCCTTGCACAACACGCACCTTGCCTTGGTCATAGAGTTGCTTTACCCCAAGCATATCGGGGTGTAGGCCCACTTGGTCTGCCAAAGGCAGGGTAGCATCAAGCGGGATAAAGCGGCGATTGCTGTTGCGTGAGGGAATGGCAAGATTGGGGCGGCGGAAGTAATACAAATCATAGTCGCTTACAGGAATGAGTGTATTGATGCCATCATTGCCTCCGTGTAGCTGCAAGATAATCAGCACACGGTCGTTGGTGCTGAGTGAGGCAAGGCGTTGGAGGGGTTTGGTATTGCTCATTACTTGCATCGGGATACCATTTAAGGCAAAAGCACCTGCCCCAGCGAGCGATAATCTATTTAAAAATTTACGTCTGTTCATTTTTTTAGAGTATTGAGATGAAGAAGCAATTGGATAATTGTTAATTGTAATTGGTCAATTAGTAGCTATTTTTTGTTTAAAACAACTGATATTCAGGTGATTGCAGCATAGCATTGAGCAAATCTTGCAGCATACCGCGTGCGTCCATAGCACTCTGCGGAATGGTAGCCGCATTGCTGTAGCTAAACTGCCAAAATACCAAAGACCCTTGTGGCAAACCATCTCCCAGCCTTAAAAACTGTTGTTTGAAATAATTGAGTCGCTCAGTAGTGATTTCAGTATCTTCGGCATACATAGGTAACAAGTAAGAGGCATACTCTCGCACAAGCTGGTCGGGGTCAAGGGCTACAGCATCAGCAAAATTAGCCTTCGTAAATGCCAGTAAATCTACACCTACTTCGCCTTCCATCAAGTTATCTATACGAAGCAAATTACGCATAAAATTGTAGCGTTGGGTAAGGCTATTGGTAGAAATCCAATTGCGATGATACTCAGGGAACTGATGATAAGCAGCGTAGCCTGCCACTTCAAAAGGTTCTAATAGGTTTAAGCCTTTTTCGTTTACACTCTTTAAAAATCCCCCTGCAAGGTCGTAAAAAGCCTGTGCCTCTGTCTCAAGACTGGGTAATGCTACTTCAAAAAAGCGAAATGTACCCACTTGTAAATCTAAGGGTGATTTGATGATGCTTCCTGTATTATCATCATTGAGGTTGGCAGTACCCGCATCAAAGAAGTGCTGACTTCTGAAAAGGTCTTCTAACACAGCTTGCAGTTTATAGCCACTGTTCACAAATGTATCTGCCAAATTGCTGATAATTTGCTCATTGATTTCATCAGTGATGTTGTGATAGACAAAATAGCGGTAAATTCGTCTGCAAATATGCCTTGGAGTTTCGGGCAGGGCATAGACCATTTCTACAAATTGGTCTATTTCATCAAGCATACTTGCTTCTGTGGGTCTGCCCTGAGCATCTAGCAGCGCAGGGTCAGCTTCTATGATGGTATTTCCGAGTCGGTTACTAAATTCTTTGGGTTCATTGTCGTGCTGATTGGCAAATCCATTCTCGGCAAAGCCTCTTACGGTGGCTCTTGGGAGGTCTGTGTCAGGGTCTAGGTTACTGTAAGTATTGTCTATGTCAAATCCTGAGAAAACCCTTGCGCCAGCCTGCACATCTTGCTCTGTGAAGTAGTAATAGTCTCCTACACCAAGCGGCTCGGGAAAGGGCTGTCCTTCACGCCCACGCCCCACGCTGTAGAGCTCCAAGAGTTCGCGTGCAAAATTTTCATTGGGATTGCCTTTCACATTCAAGTTACCATCTAAAAACTTGACCATGGCATTGTCCACACAGATTTTTTTGGTGAGGGTTTTAAAATCTAGTTCAGGATTGGTGTGGTCTAGAGCAAAAAGGCGAAAGAGTGCATTTTGGTAGTAGAGTGCACGGCTACGCTCTACAAATGATTGAATGGTAGTAAAATGGGTATGTAAGAAAAACACAATTTTTTCACGGGCGTTTGCCTCGGGTTTGAGCATTTGCCCTAGCCACCACCCTTTGAAGAACTCTATCAACTCACCTTCTTCACTGCCACCTTCGGCAGGTTCAGTGCCTATCCAAGTCTGCCCTATGGCTGGGTCTATGGGTGGATTGGGTGCAGGGTTGATTTGAAAGAGTTGGGTTACCGCTTGCGCTGCGGTGAGGTTAGCAAAGGCATCTATTTGCGCTTTTGTAGGTCCAAAAGTAGCCCTTCTTAGCAAATGAGCAGCTCTTTTTTTACCTAATACGCCGGTGAGTGGTGCGAGCGGCATAAGATTTAAGTTTTTAGTATTTGTAGTGAATGTTCTGTTATCAGTTGATTAACGGCTATCTAAGTACTTCTATTGAATGATAGATAAGACAAAAGTTCCTTGGGTTGTAAGTTTTTCAAGCATTTTGGTAAATCAAAAAGAAGGTTTCACAAATCTTAATTTTTAGCACATTTCTAGCCGAAGCAGTAATATTTAAAAAATATACTTTATTTTACAAAGTTGTTAGCAACGAGTTTAAAAACAAATGAACTGAAAAAATTATGATTGATTTAGACAAACTGAGAACATTCTACAGATTTGGTAAAGAGATTACCTTGAAAGATGCACAAGAACTCCTAAAATCAGCAAAGTCTGAATCTATCAAGAAGAGAATAATGCTCTTTGAGCAAGGCTCAAAAGGCAGCAAAATATATTATTTGCGAAAAGGCCTAGTGAGGCTCTATCACATCAAAGACAATGGCGAAGAAATCACATTCAGCCTCATACCAAAACATAATGCTATGGTCAACTTTGATTTTATAGCCACTGAACAAGCATCAAAATTTTTATTATGAAACTTTGGAAGATTGCAGTTGCTTTTGTATTGCCTTTAAAGAGCTTGATGGCATTATTGGCAAAAATGCAAAGTTAGAAAGCAACCGCAAGTTTTTTCTTAAAAAATTATTTTTGAGGTAAAAGAGCGTTTGGAGTCTTTCGTATTGATGAATCCCGAAGAATGTTCCCAACAATTCATTCAAGATTTTCCTGACATTACCAATCGATTACCAGATAAATACATTACAAACGTCTTGGGAATTACGCTTGTGTCTTTGAGCCGAGTTCAGAGAGGCATTACTTCTAATATATAAAGGTAATACTATCCAAAAAATGCATTTACCAGGCTTTTTGAGGAGCGTCCCATTTTTTTAGTATTGATTCAGAAAAAATCGCCTGCCCTTGAGCGGAGGGTTAGGTAGAGCATAATAGGCAAGTTTTTTCAGCATACATACTTTAATCAGGGACTAACTACGGTGCTATTGATTTACTGTTTTGAATAATATAATGCTTTAATAAAGTACCCTAAACTTAATGGTATTTTTGATGCTTTTTAGCTCTTGAATCACCTCTTTGTTATAGACTTTGTCTATGTCTGTGATAACATAGCCCACCTGCTCGTTGGTTTTGAGGTATTGCCCCAAGATATTGACCTCGTTTTGGGCTAAAATTTGATTGATTTTTGCCAAAATGCCCGATAAGTTGTGGTGAACGTGTATCAGTCGGTGGGCATTGCTTTGCTCAGGAAGTTGCAAATTAGGAAAATTGACACTGCCATAGGTATCTCCTTTATTTATGTAACTGATGATGCGGTTGGGTACAAAATTGGCGATATTTTCTTGTGCTTCTTGTGTACTGCCTCCTATGTGTGGGGTAAGTATCAAATTGGGCAACCCTTGCAAAGGCGACTCAAAAGGTTCATCATTGGTTTTGGGCTCTTTGGGAAACACATCAACACTGGCTCCACGCACCTTGCCGCTTTGTATAGCTTCTTTGAGTGCCTCTATCTCTACCACAAAGCCACGACTGAGGTTCATAAAAATCACTCCTTCTTTCATCATCTCAAAGTGTTCTTTTTTGATGATGTTTCTATTTTCTGTACGCCCGTCCACGTGCAAGGTAATGATGTCTGCAATTTTGAATAATTCTTCCAGTGATTCACATTTTTTAGCATTGCCAAGTACCAGTTTTTCTACTACATCATAATAATAGACTTCTAAACCGAGTGATTCGGCCAAGACAGAGAGCTGTGCTCCTATATTGCCATAGCCCACAATACCCAGTTTTTTTCCACGAATTTCATTACTGTTGCTGGCTGATTTGTTCCATCTGCCTTGATGCATTGCTTGGCTTACATCAGGAATATTACGCATAAGCATAATCATCTGACCAATGGCAAGTTCTACCACACTACGTGTATTGCTGTAGGGTGCATTAAACACCACAATGCCCTTCTCGCGGCAGCCCCCGAGGTCTATTTGGTTTGTACCAATACAAAACGCCCCTACGAGCATAAGGCGGTTGGCTTGGTCAAGCACTTTTTGCGTTACTCTGGTTTTAGAGCGAATCCCTAGAATAGACACATTTTTGATTTTCTCACAAAGCTCTGCCTCGTTCAAAGCTCCTTTGACTATTTCTACATTGTAGCCTTCTTTCCTAAAAATTGCTTCGGCTTGAGGGTGGATATTTTCTAACAAAAGTACATTGATACGACTTTTGGGGTAAGAAATAGCCATAGGCAGTTTGTTGATATATAAAAACTCCTCGAGAGAAGGCGTGATATGGTCGGCTTTTTCAGCTACGCTGTCGCGTTCTATATTTTCAGTGAACGCAAAAAACTTATTGGCAATACCTGCTTCACGTATTTCATAGTCGGTATAGCCATCACCTATCACGTGTACATCACCTGCGAGGTTGAGCTTTTTGAGCAATTGCACCTTTCCTTTTGCCTTTGTAAGGATATTATTTTCATCATAACCTATGATGTTTTCCTGTGCGTCAAAAATAAAAGTATTGGCATAGACATTTTCTGCTTTGATACCATAAGCGGTTACAATGGGCAAAATAAACTCTTTGAAGCCATTGGAAATGATGTAAATATTATTGACATATTTTTTAAAAAAATCTCTATTTCTTTGAAAAGAATCTGAAACTTGTGCTTGCAATTCTTCTATCAAAAGGGGTAGATGGCTTTTGTGTGCTCTAAGCAAGGCAATGCGCTGTCGTAGCGAATCAGCAAAATCTAACTTTCCTTCCATACCTAAATTTGTGATTTGCTTAATTTTTTCTACCACAGAAGCCTGCTCAGGCTGGTCTTTGAGTGCAATAGCACTCAGGGCATCTAGCCCTTCTACCTTTGTAAAAGTACTATCAAAATCAATGATGATATTTTTGTTAATGGAAGTCATAAGTAATTTTTAGTTATCAATATTCAATGAACAGTCAGGAAGAGTGGTTGATTATCAGGGCTTTATGAATAAAAATGCCAAAATTTATGAAATACCTTTTACTCAATTAAAATACAAGTTATTTTCTGACGCTTAGTCAGTTTTAATTGATTCTTTGGCAATTTTTGTGATTGTGTGCGATAAAATGAGCTAAATACTGTTTAGAACATAAATGCCAGCGGACTGGAAGTCTGCTGCTACAGATTTCCACAAAAATTGTCAGACAATCTTTTAATTTACCTGCAAAGTACACCAATCCATCTCAATTTTCAAACTAAAGCCAAGTAGCAAACTAAATTGAAGATAAATTCATTTTGAAATAGTGTTTATCTTATTTAAAATATAAAAAAACAAACACTTACTTACCAACACTTCACAACAGCCTGCACCTTTTGAAGACAACCAAATAAGTTTAAGTGCTGGCATATGCATGAAAAATTAGCATCTATTAAATCCAGAAGTATTTAGATTTGTTTTGACATTTTGAGAACCTAAATACAGTATTAAGGGTTTCTGAGTACCATCTGTTTGTGATGAATAAATGGTAAAGTCTTTTTAAAACAAAATTTTATTAAAAAAATATGTATATCCCTTTTGAGCAAATGCCTGCCCACGCTAGAGTTTGGGTGTACCAAGCCAATCGCAATATAGAAGAAAGCGAAGTTGTAGCAATTTTAGAGAAAAGCCAAGATTTCTTGGCACAATGGACAGCCCATAAGCAAACTTTACAAGCCTCTGCCAAGGTGTTTCATGCGCGTTTTTTGGTCATTGCCCTTGATGAAGAAATCAATGCGGCCAGTGGCTGCTCAATAGATGCCTCAGTGCATTTTATCAAAAGCCTTGAAAAACAACTAGAAATAGATTTTTTTGACCGTACAAAAATTGCTTTTCTTGAACCTACTTCGCAGACTTTATTCGTAGAAGATATGAAAAACCTCAAGCAGAAAGTAGCCGAGGGCATCATTCAAAGCCATACTATTGTGTTCAATAACTTAGTAGAAAATTTGTCGCAATTCCAAAATGAGTGGAAGGTTCCCGTGCAGCAGTCGTGGCTTTTACGCTATTTTAATTAATTTTTGCTTGCAAAGATGGTCTTTTTGAAAAAAGATAGCCTTTTTTTCAAGGATAAACCTTATTTTTGAGGATTGAAACCATTTTCATCTCAAGAATTGTAATCGAGTGTTAATGTCGGCTACTAACTCATGAGTTCTGAATACCTTAGATGAAAGTCTGAAAATACAATTATTATAAATTAAGTGCAGATGAAGTTAGCCTTATTTGGAAGAAAGAAAGAATCAACAAAAAAAGAGAAGAAAGCCAAAAAGAAAAAAAGTGCGCTAAGAGAATGGATAGATGCCATTGTTTTTGCCGTAGTAGCTGCCACCATAATCAGGTGGGGACTAATCTCAGCCTATACCATACCAACTTCTTCTATGGAAGGTACACAGTTGGTAGGTGATTTCTTGTTTGTCAATAAGATGAGCTATGGTCCACGCACTCCCATTACTATTCTAAGGCTTCCGCTTACTGATAATAAAATCTGGGGTACTAACGTTCCCTCTTATTTGTCTTGGATACAACTGCCTTTTTTTCGTATTCCGGGTTTTCAAAGCCTCAAAAGAGGAGATGTAGTGGTCTTCAACTGGCCCGAAGAAGAAGCACCTATTGATATGAAAACACACTACATCAAGCGTTGTGTGGGCATAGCTGGTGATACTTTGCAAATCAAGGCAGGTGAACTTTTCATCAACAGCCAAAAAATGAAACCCGCCGAAGAGCAACAGTTCAAATACTTGATGACTCTTAAAGAAGGCAGTATGCTGAGTGAGAGGCTCTTTGATAAGTACGAACTAGACAAATACTTTTCTAGGGCAGAAATGCAATCTACCATGAACAGCAGTACGTTTGTGGTTTATACTACACCCGACAAAGCAAAAAAACTTGAGCAGGTGAGTGCTATTCAGTCTCTGGAGATTCAACTGAACCAAGCCGGAGAAGCGCGCCCTGAAATCTTTCCACAAAATGAAACTTTTGATTGGAATGAAGATTTCTTCGGACCGCTGGTCATTCCTGCCAAGGGAATGAAAATAGACATCAATGCCAAAAACCTTGCGCTTTATGGTAAGAACATTCGCCGCTTTGAATACAACAAAGAGGTAAAAATAGAGGGCGAAAAACTTTTTATCGAGGGAAAAGACATCAAAGAGTATACCTTTAAGCAAGACTACTATTTTATGATGGGCGACAACAGACATAACTCGCTTGACTCGCGCTTCTGGGGTTTCGTGCCTGCCGACCACGTAGTGGGAGAAGCACTCATTACTTGGCTTTCGCTAGACTATGGCAAGTCATTGTTCAATAGAGTCCGCTGGAACAGGGTGTTCAAACCAATTTATTAACGCTTGCAAAGCCGTATTTCTCCCAATTTTTGATGTAGCCATCTTATGATACAGCACTACAAAAAAGGGTAATAAAAGCCTACAAGTATCATACTCTTAAAAAAAGAGAGTCATAACCGTGTTTTTATAAAATTTCATTACCAAACGAACCATGCATAAACGCTACAATCTTGACCTAGAGAAGCAACTTACTCCACACAAAGCAACCACCTCGCCCATAGAAAATGTAGTAGAAGACCTCTTGAAAGTCTATCAGCTCAAAAAAAAATTTAGTGAGCTAGAGGTAACTGATGCCTGGAAAAGCGTAACCAACCCCATAGTAGGTAAACGTACAGTGCGTGTGTATGTACAAGAGAATACCATGTTTGTAAAGCTCGAGTCTGCCTCTCTCAAAAACGAATTGCTTATGCGTAAAACACAACTCATCAAAGACCTCAATCAAAAAGTAGGGCAAGACATCATTAAAACATTAATTTTTCTTTGAAACCTGGCAGTTGTTTTTTTCAACAAAAAGGGATTTGAGAAATCTATCCGTGTTTTGCCTACAACTTCTAAGGAGTTTTTATCGTTTTGAGGTTGTATTGTAAACATAAGTTTCTCAAAACGAAAAAATCAAGCCCTTATCCAACACATGCAATTATCAAAGCTCTTCAAAATCCAATTTTTTATTTTTTTAGCATTCTTACTTTTTGCGAGTTCTTGTATTCCACCACGCTGCAAGATTCCTAATTGCCACGTCATCATAGACCACGACCACATGAAGTACGGTAAAACTGTAAAAGGAGGTAAAAGTGGCTACAAAGTCTATAGAGGCTTGCCTTGGTACAGATATGCTTTTAGAAAAAAACACAAATCAAAAGTTTCAGATGGTCGCTATCGCAAGATAGATACACGCGAAGCCCATTAAAAATCATCTATCTTTACGATTATGCGCATTAAAATCATTCGGGGCGATATTACTACACTCCAAGTAGATGCCATTGTAAATGCTGCCAATAGCTCACTTATGGGAGGAGGTGGTGTAGATGGTGTTATTCACCGCAAGGGAGGAAGCAGCATTTTGGAAGCCTGCTGTGCCATTGTAGCCAAGCAAGGCTATTGCAAAACAGGTGAAGCGGTCATTACTACTGCGGGTGCGCTTCCTGCAAAATATGTAATTCATACTGTAGGGCCTGTCTGGCAAGGAGGGCAAGACCAAGAGCCTCATTTGCTCTCAAGATGTTATCTAAGCAGTTTTCGGATAGCGCAAATTCATCAGTTGAAAACCCTTGCTTTTCCCAATATCAGCACGGGGGTTTATGGCTATCCTAAGCAAGCCGCCGCCACCACTGTATTTGAAGTACTCACACAGCTACCCCTACCACAGAAAGCTGCTTTTGATGAAGTACATTTTGTCTGTTTTGATGAAGAAAACTTTGACATCTATCAGACACATTTTCAGACCTTACAAACTAAAACATTGCACCTTCTTTTTGAGGAAAATTCGGTTGGGTGGGGCTTGAGAGGCGACCCGCTCCTCTGGGAGGCTATGAAATATTTAAGCCAAACAGTGCTGCTGCCTTCTTCAGAAGAAGCCTTAACAGCATTGCTTTATTGGCTTTTTGAACTGCTCGCAGGAAAACCTATCACAACAGTAAAAGATTTTTATGTGGAAAAGTATGCTCAAGGAGGCATATCTAGTGGCTACATCAATACAAGTCATTGGCAAAATGCCATTATACCTGCCTTGCTAGCAAAGTTCAGGATTATCAACACCTAAACAGCGTTTTTTCTAGCTAAATAAGAGGTTGGTTATTGAATTATCATCAATTGACAATGAATAGCCTAAAGAAGATAAAGGATTACTTTACTTCTCTGTTCGTAAAAGGGGTAAAGGCGGCTGTGGGGCTTCGTTCTTATAAAAATGCTAGCCTATGTAGTACACTTCTAGAGCCATTTTTTCATCTTAAAAAATAGGTAGGTACTTGCCGAGACAAGAATCATCACTCCCCAGACTACCCAATACCCAAGTTCGGTTTTGAGTTCGGGCATGTGCTCGAAATTCATACCATATACTCCCACAATAAAGGTAAGCGGCATAAAAATAGTGGAAAAAATGGTAAGCACTTTCATCACATCATTGGTTTTGTTGCTGATGAGGTTGAGGTGCAAGTCCATCAGGTTCTTAGTAACCTCAATGTATGCCTCGCAGTTGTCAGTTACCTGAATAACGTGGTCGTACAAATCTCGTAAATAAAAATTATCTTCTTTCAAGAAGAGTGTTTCCTCCCTGATAAGTTGTGTAACAATCTCACGCATAGGCCTTACGGCTTTTCTGACCATATTGAGCTGTCTTTTTAGTTCATAGAGTTGTCGGGTAGGGTCATGGTCAGAGGCCTTGTCTATGATGTCTTCTTCTAAGCGTTCAAGTTTTTCTGCCACTTGCTCAAGCACCAAAAAATAATTATCTACAATGGTATCAATGAGTGCATAAAAGAGGTAGGCAGCTCCTGAGTTACGGAGTTTTCCGCTTACTTTGCCACGCAGCCGCTGTCTTACTAAGCCAAACACATCGCCTTCAATTTCTTCTTGAAACGAAATTACAAAATTTGCACCTAATACCAAGCTGACCTGCTCGCTCTCTACTTCTTGTCGCTGGGTATCGTAGCTCAACATTTGTAAAACCGTAAATGTATTCCCTTCATAGAAATCAACCTTAGGGCGATGGCTTATGTCCATGATGTCTTCTTGCAGAAGTGGGTGTAAGTGGTAGTAAAGCCCAATAGCTTTTACAGCTTTTTCATCTTGTGTACCATCTACATTTATCCAAGTGATGCTTTGCTTTTCGTGGTAGTCGTAGGCCTCTCTGATGTCTTCTATTACTCTTTCTTCATAGTAAGTTTCGTTGTAGTCAATCAACGAAATTTCTACTTGAGCTTGGTATTGCTCGCTAAGTGCATTGTGCAGGGTTTGTTTTTTTTTATGTTTTCTTGACATACAAGTATGCTTTAAAGTTTCAATGGTTCGTTAAAAATTAGGCAGCTCTAGCCCCGAAAGAATAAAGCTGCTT
>CAYZQI010000048.1:0-29276 GCA_964480455.1 uncultured Cytophagaceae bacterium | reverse complement strand
ATTATCAGCTTTTTGATATGCAGAATGAACTTTTGGATAGCTCAGGTAGCAGTGGCTTCAGCTTTACACTGGGTTCGGGAGTGATTATGGGCTTTAACGAAGCCGTAACATTGCTTAAAGAGGCGGGTGTAGGACGTTTTATCTTGCCATCTTCTATTGCTTATGGCGCACAAGGTACGCATACTATTCTGCCTTACAGCCCCTTGGTATTTGAGATAGAATTGGTAAGTGTGAATTGATGGGACATAGATTATTGGTAAGGAATTGCTTATTAATCGTAAGCTTTAATCATCTAATAGGGTAAAAAAATACATCAGGCGGAATTATAAAATTGATAGGGAACTTATGAATAATGTGCTGTTGATATATCCATTATCATCAAATAAGAAGTAAAATAATAGTTTTACTTCTTTACTTTGAAAAACCATTTTACCGATTTTTTAAATGATGAGATATTGCTTAACTTTGTTGAACTACCCATGAGTTATATTGGGTCATTCTACTTTTAGTACTCATTTTGGAACTAACAAAAGACCTGAGAAAAATGAAAATCATTTATATATTATTTGCCTTGTTTTTTATATCAGGCATCAATAACCTGCTACTAGGACAAGACAAGAAAACCCAAGAGCTGCCCAGAAACAGGGCTACCAAGATAACTTCTTTATCGCTTATTCTCAAAGATACCCCATTTTTTATATCAGGCATCAGTAACCTGCTACTGGGACAATACCAGAAAACCCAAGAGTTGCCCAAAAACAGACCTACCAAGATAATTTGTTTATCACTTATTCCCAAAGACACCCCCCCTTTGTATGTAATTGATGGGGTAATTGCTGAAAAAGACGTGCTTGAGAAACTTCCACTGAAAAATATTCAATCTGTTACCCTGCTTAGAGATGCCTCCGCGACCGCCTTGTATGGTATGCGAGGAGCAGCTGGTGTAGTTTTGATTACACTTGAAAAAAATCGTAAAATCATTGAAAAAGAAAGAAAAGCAACAAAACAGAATACTCATTAAAATATTAAATAGATTTCTGTAGTGTTTCCAAAAAATTGTTAATCATTTTTTTACTTTATAAGACAATACTTTTCACTCAATAATAATTTTGTTTCTATTTTTTAAAAATACATAGACTATGGCAGCAAAATACGGCAACACTTGGTGGGGAGCGCAGTGGCTCAAAGCACTGCAAGGCATAGATTATAGCAATCGTATCCCTCGTGGAAAAACCTATGCCAACAAAGGTGCAGTAAAAGATGTGCTGATAGAAAATGGAACTATTCAGGCAAAAGTGAAGGGCTCGCAGCCTCGCCCCTACAAACAAACGCTTTCTGTAACACCTTTTAGCTTGGTAGAAAAAGCCCAGATTGTGCAAGCCATCACCGAAAACCCGTTCATTCTCTCTGCCTTGCTCAACAAACAACTCCCCAATGAACTGCTCGAGGAAGTCAATCGCTTGAGCATTAGCCTTTTTCCGAGTAGCTGGCAAGACATGAAAGCCGATTGCTCTTGCCCTGATTGGGCTGTGCCTTGCAAGCACTTGGCAGCCGTGATTTATGTTACGGTCAATGAAATAGACAAAAATCCTTTTATGGTCTTTTCGCTCAGAGGGCTTGATGTGCTAGAAGAACTTCAGCGGCTAGGCTTTGGGGCGAGTGGCAATTTCCAACTGCCTATCCTGCAAGTCAAAGACTTGTATAGCCAAGACATCAGCTTGGAGAAGCCCAGTTTTGAGCCAAATCTGGTCAAAGCAATAGATTTTTCGCTACTGCCCCACAGTGAAGAAAATCTCTTGAAATTGCTTGACCCACAGCCGCTTTTTATGAACAGCGCAGACCTCAAGCAGCTATTTCAGAAAACCTACAGAAAGGTAGCCAAAGAAGTAAACAGACAATGGCAGCTACCTCTAGAAGAATCTTTTGAAGAAGGTACATCAGATTGGACAATTCATCTTGCTTATGAGGGTGGCTTTGAGGCCGCCTATTGGCACAGAGAAGAGGAAAAAGGACTGCTAGGCAAAAAACAAAACTTATCTTCTTTTCTGGCAGTACTTGATAAGCTGAACCCTAGCCGCTTGGGGCATTATTCGCCCTCGGTTTTTGCTTTGTATTGGGTGCATACATTTGCCAAGCACCTCGCCACCAAAGCGGCTTACATGCCCGAATTGCTACAAATCCAGACAGATAACTATGCAATACGCTGGATTCCTGCCTTGCTCATCAAAGAAGTAAAGCACATTTTTAGGATTTTAGAACAACTCGTGCCGCCCAATCTGCTCATCAGGCACAAAGCCAGTCAATTGCTTTATACCAATCCAGAGGAGCAACTAAAGGCTTTGCTTGCTTTATTTTTGAATGAGTATGTGCATCAATACGGTGAAGATATCCCCTTTCAGCGCAAAGATACTGATATGCTGGAGGTGTTTTTCAACCAAAGATTGCTTGTTACGAAAGCCTTTAACCAGAAAGAAAATGCACAAGCCATTCAGAAGTGGCTGCAGAAGTTTTATCTCAGCGAAAAAGCCTATCAGGCCATCTTAAAAATAGAAGAAGATGAGTATGAAGAGGGTGTTTTTCAACTCAGCTTTTGGGTGCAAAACCAACAAGATACACTGAGTGCGCCCATTGCTTTAGAAGAGATTTTCAGCAATAAAAAATACCAAAAAGAACGCTTAGAAATTGTGCAAGACCTTGCCCTCCTCTCAGAATATTTACCTGCACTGAAAAAATACATTCAGTCAAAGGGCAGAGAAAATATCTTGATGAATAGCGAGGCTTTTGTGAAAGTCTTTTTGGAAACTTTACCCGCCTTTGAGCTATTGGGCATTAAAATTTTACTTCCCAAAGCCCTCCGAAGAATGGCACGTCCACAGCTTTCTATGCGGATTCAGACCGAAGGCAGCGTAGGCTCGAGTGGAGGCTATGTAAATTTTACTAACCTACTCACTTTTGATTGGCAAATTGCCCTTGGAGATACTTCGGTTTCTGCTGATGATTTCAAAAAAATGCTAGGCAAGCTCAGGGGCATTGTCAAAATCAATGGTGAGTATGTATTGATAGATGAAAAAGAACTTGAGGCCATTCTCAAAAAGCTAGAAAACCCTCCCAAAGTCAATAGCAATGATTTGCTTAAAGCGGGACTAAGTGAAGATTACCAAGGGGCAAAAGTAGCACTTGATAAAAAAGTGCAGGCTTTGATGCGTTCTTTGGTAGAGAACAAAGCTGTAGCACCCCCCAAAAACCTACAGGCTACCCTGCGACCTTACCAAGAGCGAGGCTATGCTTGGATGTATAAAAATACACAAGTAGGCTTTGGTAGCCTTTTGGCTGATGATATGGGTCTGGGCAAAACACTGCAAGTAATCAGTCTTTTGCTGAAATTTAAAGAAGAGAAAAGACTAGATAAAAAGAAGGCTCTAGTCATAGTTCCTACTACCTTGCTAGGCAACTGGGAGCGAGAAATCCAGAAATTTGCTCCTGATTTACAGGCACTTATTTACCATGGTGCAAAGAGAACACTCGATACAGAAAATTTTGAGGTCATTCTGACTTCGTATGGCGTAGCCAGAAGTGATGAAAAAATATTGAGCAAAATCAATTGGGGCTTTTTGATTATAGACGAAGCACAAAACATTAAAAATACCCAAACTGCACAAACCAAGACAATTAAAAAAATCAAAAGTGATGTCAGAATTGCGATGAGTGGCACACCTGTAGAAAACCGCCTTTCGGAGTATTGGAGTATTTTTGACTTTACCAACAAAGGCTACTTAGATTCGCTCAAAAGATTTAAAGATGAATTTATTGAGCCTATCGAGAAGGAAAGAAGCCAAGAACACCTTGACCGCTTCAAGAAAGTAACTGCCCCATTCATACTAAGAAGGGTAAAAAGCGATAAAAGCATCATTCAGGACTTGCCCGACAAAATAGAAACTGACCAATTTTGTACGCTTACTACCGAACAAACGGCACTGTATCAGAACATTGTCGACCGCAGCCTCGAGGAAATCCAAAAAGAAGACGGCATGAGTAGAAGAGGACTTATCTTTCAGATGATGACCGCCCTGAAGCAAATCTGCAATCACCCAAGCCAATTCCTCAAAGAAGACAGCATCAAGCCCGAACTTTCGGGCAAAACCCAAGTCTTGCTAGATTTGCTGGACAATATCTATGAAAATGATGAAAAAACGCTCATTTTTACGCAATACAAAGAAATGGGCGATTTGCTACAAAAACTCCTCAAAGAACGCTACCACCAAACACCACTTTGGCTGCACGGAGGCTCAAGCCGCAAAAAACGTGATGAAATGGTAGCGCAATTCCAACACCAAGCCCACCAAAAGATTATGCTGCTTTCGCTCAAAGCAGGAGGCACAGGGCTAAACCTCACGGCTGCCAACAATGTAATCCACTATGACCTCTGGTGGAATCCTGCCGTAGAAAACCAAGCCACTGACCGTGCCTACCGCATTGGGCAGCAAAAAAATGTGATGGTTTATCGTATGATTACGCAGGCCACTTTTGAGGAAAGTATCAATGCCATGATAAAAGCTAAAAAAGAACTCGCCGACCTCACCGTCAGCACAGGCGAAAACTGGGTTACGGAAATGAGCAACGAAGATTTGAAGAGTATTTTTAGCCTGAGATAAGCCCAGGTTTAGTTTTGAGTATCGCAAGCCAAGAAGCCTGGACTAGCAAAGGGTCTCAAGGCTTTTTTTGGTTGTACGAAAATCTGTAGTGGAGGGGGTGTAAGAAGTATTTTAAGTGAGGTTTTGTGTGATTTTTGAGAAGAAATGATATGCATAAACCTGCACAATTCTCACTTCACAGCCCTTAGCCTATAACATGAGGGACATGAAGTGAGTAAAACACTGATAAATCACAATAATATTTGGTACTGATTGGCTTTTTACCCAATTCCCGCATTTTTTAAGACCTACGCCATTGCCTTCACTCTGTGCCTTACCAGCCCATCAATACTGAAAACGGTACGCAGCTCAGAGGCAATGAGTTGATGTGCTTTGCGTGCTGCTTTCAGTAGTTTGGGCATTTGCACAAATACGTGAATCATTCCCTTGAACTCTATAAAATGCACAGGTACGCCCGCACTCTGCAATTTCTCGGCATAAGCTCTACCTTCTGCCTTCAAGGGGTCATACTCTGCCGTAATGATGAGTGCTGGAGGGAGATTGCTCACATCATCGGCGTTGAGGGGCGAGAAGTAGGCTTCTTCTATGTCGCTATCCTTTGATTTGTAGTGGTCTAAAAACCATTGCATTAGTGATTTAGTAAGCAAGTAGCCCTCTGCCAATTCTTGGATAGTAGGCGAGCTGAGGCTGCCATCAGTAGTAGGGTAAATGAGTACTTGGTAACTAATCTCTGGGCCACTCTGGTCGCGTGCCATCATACAGACAACAGTGGCTAGATTTCCTCCTGCGCTATCGCCACAGACGGCTATTTTGCTGGTATCGCCTCCATATTGAGTGGCATTTTGTGCTGCCCATACAGTAGCAGCATAGCAGTCTTTGGGTGCTGCGGGGTATTTATGCTCGGGTGCAAGGCGATAATCTACTGATATGACAAGGCATTGGGAGAGTCTTGCCAAACGGCGGCAAAGCATATCATAGATTTCTATATTGCCAATTACAAAGCCTCCGCCATGAAAGAACATGAGCACGGGTAAATCATCGTCAGGAATGGGCTGATAGATACGTACAGGTATTTGATGTCCTTCATTTTCAAAAACCGTATTGGTAACGCGGTGCATCTTATCAGGCTTATAATTGGCAATAACATCAAGTTGTTTGCTTGTTTCTTGCTGTACTTTTCGTGCTTCCTGTGGGGATAGCTCGTGGAGTTGTGGTGCTTTTTGTTGTGCTTGCAGCCAGAGTAGTAGTTTTAATTTTAAGTTTAATGCCATAATATTTCATAATTAAGTGAATGTTACCGTGTGCATAAAGCTACAAAAAACTTTCAAAAAACAAAAGAAGTTGCCTTTGAAAGTTGCTTTGAATCTTACAGCTATTTACCTATTCATAAGATTTGTAGCTGATGAATAGTTTTTAGTGATTGATTTTTTTGGCAATTTTGTGTGTTTTTTTATTTCAAGATATTTCTGATATTATTGGCTTTGTGCATCAATGCTTGGAGAGCTTGGGCATCCTCATGTGCTATGGCTTCTTTGAATAGCCGCAGTTGGTGCGTGTATTCATCAAGTACAGCTAGCAGATTTTCTTTGTTTTCTAAAAAAATGGGTAGCCACATATTTGCAGCACTTTTGGCAAGCCGTGCGGTAGAGGCAAATCCACTGCCCGCTAGCCTAAAAATATCTCTTTCATTAGGCTCTACTTCTAGCACTGTGAGCGCAAGGGTAAAAGAAGTAATGTGCGAAAGATGTGATACATAAGCCAGTTGCTTATCGTGTTCGGCAGCTTTCATCTCTATGGTATGCATACCAAGTGCGTAGTACAAATTCAAAATTGTCTGAAAAGCATCAACATCAGTATATTGTTTTTCACATAAAATACAAAGCTTACCTGTAAACAAGCCCTCAAAGGCTGCTGTTGCGCCTGTGTTTTCGGTACCTGCTATGGGGTGTCCTGCCACGAACCTTTTACGGTGAGGGTGAGAAGCCACTTGTTTGCAAATACTTGTTTTGGTAGAGCCTACATCAGTAACTACTGCCTGCGGCGCGGCTAGCCCCAATACCTTGTTGATAAGTTGGGAGGCTGCATCTACAGGTACTGCCAAAATAATTAACTCACTCTGAGGGATAGCCTCATCTAACGGCAGTACTTGGTCTATGATGCCTCTGTCCAAGGCAATTTGTGCATTTGCTGGGTTGTTATCTACCCCCATGAGTGAGTGGGCAAAGCCTGATTTTCTCAGGCTAAGTGCCATTGAGCCTCCTATCAAGCCCAGGCCTATGATACATGTCTTCATATTCTTTAATGTGAAAAGTGCCAGAAACCGCTGTCTGCTTCGGTTTGTTGTATTTCTTTTTCTTTTATCAATACATCTAAATACCCCAGGGTCATAGCAAAACCTGCAAATCTAAAAACGGGGGTTACTTCTCCATAAAGCTGCTCTGAAAGGGCATGCACGCTGTGGTGGCCCTCCTTCACAAAAGAAAGACATTCTTCTTTTCTTTGGTGAATCCGCTGCACTTGCTGGTTTATCAACTCATGAGCTGCCGTAAAAACCTCTCCATGCCCTGGAAACACTTTTTGAATGGGCAAGGTGGCAAACTTCTGATAGCTTTCCAACATGAGCGGTAGCCCTTTCACCCTAGCAGTACCCGCTGGCTCTCTTTCTATCACTGCCACGGGGGTGATGTACATAAGCATGTCGGCAGAGATAAGCCATTCATTATCAGGTTGATAGAAGCAAGTCTGAGTGATGGCATGCCCTGGGGCGTGAAGCACTTGCCATTTGCCTCCGCCCATTTCTAAGGTGTCATTTAGTTTAAAAGTATGGATTCTTTCGGCAGGCACAGACTCCCAGAAGTGGGGCATCACATTCATACTTTTTATAATGCTTTGGGTGATGTTTGCTGGGCAGCCGCCTTTCTGCCATACTTCATTGATAAAATCGGCACGGTGCGCCCATTCGGTTTGCATATCTAATGCCCAAGGATAAACTAATTCTGAAACCCATATTTCGGCATTGGTTTCACGTGCTATCCTTCCCGACATTCCGATATGGTCCACGTGTGCGTGTGTGATGATGACCTTTTTTAAGTCGGCAATGCTTAGCCCGTGCAGGCTTAGTTCACTTTCAAGTGCGTTCCAGACTTTATCCGACTTTTCGCCACAGTCTATCAAGATAGGTTCGGGTTCAAGAAAAAGGTAGGCATTGACCGTACCCATTGCAAAATCGGTAGGCAATACAAGGCGAATAGGTGCTTGTAGCATAATTTAAAAAGTTTAAAAAATAATCATAATTAAGTTATAATAGTAAGTAGTGGTTTCATTTTTTGGTGAATAACCCATAAATAATTAGCACTACACTCAAAGTTAGCGAAAAGGCAAAACAAATCATTGAAAAGCAAAAAATCTTGTAAATAGGCAAGTATAAAAAAATGTTATAATACACTGCAAGCAAAACAATATAGCGGAGAAGCTATTTTGTTTTTAAATCACTAGTTTCTCTAAAAGTAAATATTTATGAAATTTTTAAAAATACCTACACATTTGCATTTATGTCTGGTTTTGTTGATATCAACAAATTGGGCTTGCCAACCCAAAACCGGTACCGAAAATACTGAAGAAATACAAGTAGCTTCCAAATCAACTCAAAAAGAAGATGAGCAGGTAGAAAAGTATGATAAACTTCCGCTAGAGCGCATCAAACTTCCCAAGGGCTTCAAAATTAGTATATTTGCCGAAGATGTTGAAAATGCACGCTCACTTTGCCGAGGCGAAAACGGGACAATCTTTGTGGGCAATCGCCAAGGCGATAAGGTCTATGCACTCAGAGATGAAAACAATGACGGCGTGTCAGAAAAGAAGTTTATCATTGCCAAAGGCTTGAATATGCCCAATGGCGTAGCTTTCAGAAAAGGAAGCCTTTATGTGGCAGAGGTCAATCGTATTTTGAGATTTGATAACATAGAAAAGCAACTCAATAACCCTCCAAAGCCCGTGGTAGTGTATGATAAATTTCCTACTGACAAATGGCACGGCTGGAAGTTTATCGCTTTTGGACCTGATGATAAACTTTATGTACCCGTGGGCGCACCCTGCAATGTATGTGAGCGTGAAAATGAAATTTATGCCACTATCACGCGTATGAACCCCGATGGAAGTAACTTGGAAATCTATGCCAAAGGAATTCGCAACAGTGTGGGTTTTGCTTGGCATCCTGATACCAAAGAACTTTGGTTTACCAACAATGGGAGAGATATGCTGGGCGATGAAATCCCTAATGATGAGCTAAACCACGCGGCTATGGCAGGGCTACACTTTGGATTTCCTTATATACACCAGGGCGACCTTCCCGACCCTGAGTTTGGAAAAGATAAAAAAGCTGAGGATTTCACCCCTCCTGTTCAGAAATTAGGTCCTCACGTAGCTGCACTCGGCATGCGGTTTTATACAGGTAAGATGTTTCCAGAAGAATATCAAAAGCAAATTTTTATTGCTAAACACGGCTCTTGGAACCGTAGCAAGAAATCGGGCTATAACCTCAGTTGGGTAAAAATAAACGGAACAAAAGCCGAAGAACATCAAGTTTTTGCTGAAGGTTGGCTTGATGATGAAACCCAGAAAGTATGGGGAAGACCCGTTGATGTATTGGTAATGCCCGATGGAGCTATGCTCGTTTCTGATGACCTTGCCAATGTAATTTATAGAATTACTTACGAAGCTAACTAATCCATGAATAAGCAAAAAAGAGTAGGAGTCCTTTTGGCTGGGTTAGGATTCTATGATGGTACTGATGTGCAAGAAGCAGTTTTTACGTTGCTTGCACTTGCCAAATACGATTGTGAAGCCGTACCCATTGCCCCTGATGCACTTCAGGTGAGTGTGGTCAATCATGCTACGGGTGAAGATTTGCCACAGCAGCGCAATATTCTAGAGGAAGTGGCACGCGTTACTAAGGGCAAAGTTACCCCTCTCAGCACCATAGACCCGCTTGCATTAGATGCCTTGGTGATTCCTGGAGGCTTTGGAGTTACTAAAAATCTGATACAAAACAAAGCTGTTTTTCAAGACTTGAGCCGCCTTGTACAAGGGATTTATCAAGCCAAAAAGCCCCTAGGAGCAGTATGTCTTTCTCCTGCTATCCTTGCGAGGGCACTCGAGGAGATAGGCATAGAAACTGAACTTCATCAACTCAATCAAAAGAATACTAAAGAAAGCAAAGAAATAGCAGAGAGTGGCTTGTTTGATGCAAAAAATAATATCGTAACTTCTCCTTGTTATACCCCTGATGCTTCCATAGCTTTGGTTTATCTGGGTGTAGAGAATACTGTTATCAAACTTACGCAATTGTGTAGAAATCATTAAAACTTATACATTTTTTGTTTGATTATCAAATGTGGGTGCAATTCAAGTTTACTTCCTTCTGCGTTCTCTTTCCCTTGAGGGAAAGGTGAAATGATGGAAAAGTAGCGTAGAATTGCACTATTTTTATGTGTCTTGCTTTTGCCAAAATGTAATAGATACATTTTGTGCAGAACAAATTTTGGACAACTTGCTACAAAAGTGTAATTTTACTGATTCATAAAGAAAAAAAGATATGCAAATTGCAATCGTTAAATATAATGCAGGTAATACACAATCTTTGAGCTTTGCACTTGATAGGCTAGGCACTAATTATGTGATTACAGATGAGGTAGAAATACTCCAAAAAGCAGACAAAATTATATTTCCAGGTGTAGGAGAGGCAAGTTCAGCCCTAAAATCACTCAAAGCCAAAAACTTAGATGTATTTCTTCCCACACTCAGACAGCCTTTCTTAGGAATCTGCTTAGGTATGCAGCTAATGTGTACTCACTCAGAAGAAAATAATACTGCTTGTCTAAGTGTGTTTTCTGAAAAGGTAAAGCGTTTCAAGCCTCCAGTCCAAGCCAATGATGTGCCTAGTCCATTCAAAGTACCTCACATGGGTTGGAATACACTCAAGCACTGTAAAAGCCCACTTTTTGTAGGAGTAGAGGAGGAAAGCTATGTATATTTTGTGCATAGTTATTTTGTAGAACTAAGCAACCATACTGCTGCCCAATGTGAGTACATTGAGCCTTTTAGTGCAGCCCTGCAGAAAGATAACTTTTATGCCGTACAGTTTCACCCTGAAAAAAGTGCTGAGGTAGGCGCAAAAATTTTAGAAAACTTTTTACAAATTTAAACAATAGAGGTTACAACCACTGCCAAAAAAGCATTTACACCGACTATTAAGGAAAGTGTAAATTATGAGTTGTGAAATGTGATTTTTTAAAGTGTTCATTATTTTAACAACTTATAAGTAGAAATCACGGAAGTTATTATTTACATTTGGTTCTCTGACAATTTCTGTGGAAATCTGCAGTGGCGGACTTTTAGTGCGCCAGAATCTACGTACTGAATAGGATTTGACCTAGCTCAATGAAGCATTATCACAAAGATTATCAGAGAACTTTACATTTTTATAAACGCTAAAACAAAATCAAATCAAAAGCTAACATGCGTATTATTCCAGCCATAGACCTCATAGATGGGCAATGTGTAAGGCTTACACAGGGAGATTATGCCATCAAAACTGTGTATCACTCAGACCCTCTGGAGGTAGCGCGCTCTTTTGAGGCAGCAGGTGTCGAGTACTTGCATCTTGTAGATTTAGATGGTGCCAAGCAAGGGCATATTGTCAATCATAAAGTGCTGCGCGCCATCTGCCAAGCTACCAGCCTCAAGGTAGATTTTGGGGGAGGTCTGAAAAGTAATGAAGACCTCAAGATAGCCTTCGACTGTGGGGCGGCGCAAATTACTGGTGGAAGTATTGCCGTAAAATCGCCCGAGCATTTCTGGCTGTGGATTGAGCAATACGGTGCGGAGCGAATCATATTAGGGGCAGATGTCAAAAATGAAAAAATAGCCATCAGTGGCTGGCAAGACCTCACCAACTTAGATTTGATGGAATTTCTCGCCCTACACACTCAGGCAGGCGTAAAGTACGTCATCTGTACCGACATCAGCAAAGACGGCCTTTTGCAAGGACCTTCGGTTGAACTCTACCGTAAAATACAACAGCGTTTTCCTACTATTGCTTTAATTGCCAGCGGGGGCGTGAGCAGTTTGGAAGACTTAAAAGAGCTTTCTTCTCTTAATTTATCAGGTGCTATAGTGGGTAAAGCCATTTATGAAGGAAAAGTAGTATTGGAAGATTTGAAAGATTTTACAAAATGATTGTATTTTTAAATTGTAATTTGATGATAATTATTAGTATATTTGGTGAACTATGTTTCTAAGCAATAAAATCGGAGTGAATGGAAACCTCAGAAGATAAAAACAACACCGTAGGGCTTATTTACGACCAAGCCAAAAATCACTTTTTAGGTGAGTTCCCAGCAATTCTACCCATAGAGCAAGCCTATGTGCATATTGGAATGTTTTTGGGCTGGATGCTAGAAAACGAATTATATAGTGAGATATTTGAAGATGAAGAGGCGCACCAAGTTTTGCGGTTCAAACAGCGTGAAATCACTTGCTCTATCTTAAGTGCTATGTGGGATGGACACCTAGGCGGTGATTTGTTCAATGAAGAAGGTAATCAGTTTTCTATTTATTATTATCAAAGTGGACTTTACAGGCAAGATTATGAAGAAGTACTTGCCAAAGAGCTTCCTTCTATTTATCACGTAGAAGATGCTTGGGAGAACTATGAACAAATTGCTGCTTGCATACAATCACGATACCAAACTTGGAAAGCTAGCCAAGAAGAGGGAGAAGAAACTACCCAAGAGATTACGCAGAAAAAAGATACCTCTCAATAATTTGCTTTTTGCGGTACATACACGTCTTGCTCAGAAACATTAGTAACCCTCTGCAGGGCTACTATCAGGTTGAGTACATTACAGATTAGTTGATTTCATCGCAAGAGATGAGGTCAAAATTAAGTTTAGAAAAAGAACTAAAGTCCTCTCCTAAATCTTTCATGTCTTCATCTTCGATTTCATAATACCAGTTTACGTGCACTACTCTATCTTCTCCCTCAAGCGGTTCTAAGATTTTAATCATCCTACCTAGTACTGCTGAGGTGGCAGTATTGACATAAATTAGTTTGAAAGACAAGGTAATCTTAGAGGGAAACTCAGTTTTGATGTACTCTTCAATTGCCTCTATAAGTGGATTGTAAAATTCTTCGGTATCTTCGGGGATAGATACGCCCTTAATCTCTAAATAACCCTCTTGAAAATCAAAATTCACTTCGGGTGTGGTAGGTGCTTCTTTGATAAAAATGTTTTCCATATCTATTTTAAATGATATTAGGTGCAAAAGATATAATTAAGTTACAGTTTCAGTCCTACTATAAGTATGTCGTCCATTTGCCTATTTTGCCCCATCCACTCTACAAGGGTCTGCGCTAAAATTTCTTTCTGTTTGTTGATAGGGTGTTTGTAGAGGCTGTAAAGGGTTTTATACAATCGGTTTTTAGCAAATTTTCGTCCTTTGGGGCCTCCAAATTGGTCTTGGTAGCCATCTGAATAAATGTATATCCAAGTAGGCTTAGAGATGTCAAAGGTCTGGGTTTCAAACTCACGCGCTCTGTCTTTCTGAAAACCTCCGATGGGTAGTTTAGTAGATTCTACGGCTTTGTATTCATCATCTTGCACAATGAATAACTCTCGGCTTGCCCCTGCATACTCCAATATCTTTTTTTCTTGGTCTATCACACAAAGTGCGACATCCATTCCGTCTTGGTTACTGTTATTTTCTTGATTCAGTGCAATTTGAATATTTTTGTGCAATTCTGCGAGCACTTGGTCGGGTTTAGTAATCCCTTGCAGATTAATAATTTGATTGAGGTAAGAATCACCAAGCATAGACATAATTGCCCCTGGTACGCCGTGCCCAGTACAATCTACGGCAGCTACAAACACCTTATTGTCGCGGTGAGCAAACCAGTAAAAATCACCACTGACAATATCTCTTGGTCTATAAAACACAAAATACTCGGGTAGTACATCTGCAAAGTTTTTATCTCTTGAGAGCATAGACTCTTGGATACGCTTTGCATAGTTGATGCTTGATGTAATGTCTTTATTTTTGCGCTCTATTTCTTGAAAAGTAGTTTCGAGTGTTTTATTTTTTCTTTGTATTGAAAGATTTTGCTCTCCTATTTTGAGCTGTTGTGCTTCTAGGGCTTGGCTTTTATCCTCAATGACCTTCTGCTGCTCTAAGAGTTTGAGGTTAGCCAGACGGTTTCTTCGGTTATTTCGGTAGAGTATGAGTGTTAGCCCTAAAATAAGTGCCGTAAAAATCAAGAAGAAGATGGTTCTTTGTTGGAGTGTTTCTTCTTGTAGTTTGAATTTTTCTTGTTGAAGTTCTTGGATTTTTTTCACATTCTTTAGCTCATCTTGGGTAGAGCTAAAATTTTTGAGTGTTTCATTTTGTAATTCTTTGAATATGGATTCTTTTTCTTCCATATATTTCTGATAGTTTTCATAGGCTTTGCGGTAATCTTCTTGCTCAGCAAAGATTTGAGAGAGCCCTTGGTAAGCTGATTTTCTGAAATTACGGTCATTTTCGCTTTTTCCTATCTGTAGAAGTTGCCTATATGCACGTAGGGCATTGTCATATTCTTGGATTCTAAAATAGGTTTCGCCGAGGCGTTCAAAATTGTAGGCAAGCAAAATTTTATTGCTGAGTGAATCTGCCAATTGCATGGCTCGTCTATGGTAGTTGATTGAAGTATCGTACTCTTTATTTTTGTAGTAAGCACTTCCCAAGTTAGTAAAAGTAGTAGCTATTCCTTTTAGATTTTTGCCAGCACTGTATATTTTTACAGCTTCTTCATAATGACCCAATGCTTGGCTAATATCTCCTTGTAGCACCAGAGTAGTAGCTAATTGGTTATAGCCTTCGGCGAGAAGTTTGTCATCATTGCGTGTTTTCTTTACTGCTAGCCCTAGCTCAAAATATTCAGCGGCTTTGAGATAAGCACCTTGTTGATGGTATATTTTACCAATATTATCAGCACTTGTTATAATGCCAAGCTGATAATTATTTTTTTGTGCAAGCTCTAGTGCTTCTTCGGCATACTTCTTGGCCTTTAAGGGTGCTTGTGCTTGGTACTCGTCAAAAAGCAAGTTAAGATAGCGAATTTTGCTAGTATCCATTTGGCTTAACTTAAGTAGATTTTCTAGCCTCTCAATACGGTTACTGTTTTGAGCTAGTAGCCAATTGAGAGGAGAGAACATACAGATAACGAACAAGCCAATGAGCAGGATTTGCTTCATAAAAAATGACGATATACTTTATTGTGATAGCGAAATGATGATGATGACTGTGTTTTTAAGTTAGTCTTCTGGTTCAAACTCAAACATGTGAATCTCAAGCCCAGTATCCTTCATATAGTCTTCGGCTTCCTCAGCGATACTGTCATCATCTTCAGGATAGTACCAGTTTACGGTTACGCTGCCTCCATCATCTTGGTACTTTTTGAGTACCCTCAGCACATTCAAAATACTACGCGAAGAGCTAGTATTAAAATAAGTCAATTTAAAATTGAACGTAAGCGGTATGTTTACCTTTTGTGTGTGTTCTTCCAGCCAAGAGATAATCTGATTGTAAAACTCGTCAGTATCTTCAAGATACGACTCACCTGAGATTTCACATATACCTGTGGAAGTATTTAATCTTACTTCGGGAATGAAATATACTCCACTTTCTCCTTTGATTTCTAAGTTCTCCATGTTGTTATGATTAATACACTAATTAATTTTGAAAAAATGATGTTTAAGTTACTGCAAATTTCTAGATAATACCAAAGTTTTTTTAATTATTTGCTTTTATATGTTTAGTACCTTTAGGTCTATTTAAAATTTTACCTTTCTACATTTACCAATACAATAAAAAAGGCGTACATATCATTGATTTCTTTCATTTTGGCTTCCAACTGATTGTTAGAAGTCAGGGCGGCTTGTACCAGCCCAATACCTGCCCCTTTGCTTTCGCTTTCTTCTTCCTCGTTGCGTAGCAGCCTTTTGTATTCTCTCAGGGCATCTCTATCCAAACTTTTGATAGTTTCGCATTTTTCTATCAGTTTCATCATATCTTTTCTATAGATAAGATTGCCTGTGACGACCTTATAGTGCGTTTCTTCATTGACTACTACTAGTGTGCCTACGCGGTCGTGGTTACCAAAGTGATTCACTTCTTTGGAGTAAAAAAGCACATTTTGGGCTAACTCCATAAAGATTGAAAATACTTTTTTGCCTGAGCGAGGGTCTTGCTTTAGCTTCTTTCTAATATCGCGGCTAAACTCTGAGAGCAAAACGTCTGTAAGCGGTCCTTTGTATGAGATAAGAACATTATCTCGGCTAATCTTTGAATGATATTCAAAAAAATCAAATTCTTTTGCCTTAATTTCCATGGCTTACACGATTATCCAATGAATTGATATTGATACAATTATTATGCTTTAAACCAAAATAAACGATTGATAGCTAAAATTGATTAATTTTTTTTTAGTTTCTTTATAACTTTATACCCATCACGGTAATATCATCTCTCTGTTCGGCATCTTGCTGATGTTCTTGTATGGCTTTCAGAAATATTTTTTCTTGCTCTGCCATTTTTTCATGATAGATTGCCTCTACAATGCTTTTAAAACGGCTTACCCCAAATTTTTTACGGCGATTATTGGGGTTGTCCACAATACCATCAGAAGTAAGGTACACAATATCTCCTTTTCTGAGGGTAGTCTGGTTTGTCTCAAAGGTTCTATGCACTTCTTGCTGCCATCCTCCAATAGACTTACGGTCGCCTTTGATTTCTTTTAGCGCACCTTCTTGCCAATAATACAAAGGGCGTTTTGCACCCGAAAATGACAAGTGGAAAGTATCTTTATTTTTTTCATCTGCCTCTAGCATGCATAGTGCTATATCCATACCATCTTGGTTAGTAGATTCCGCTTGGCGGAGCTTGGTTCTGATTCCCATGTGTAAGTTTTCGAGTATTTTGCCCGTATCAAAGATTTGCTGCACATTTACTATTTCGTTCAAGAGGGTATTGCCTATGATAGACATAAATGCCCCTGGCACGCCATGCCCCGTGCAGTCGACGGCTGCAAAGAAACTCTTGTTTTGTGTATGGCTAAACCAATAGAAATCGCCCGACACAATGTCTTTGGGCAAAAATACCACAAAAAAGTCTTCTACGTATTGCAAAATATTTCCTTTGAATGGCAAAATAGCTGATTGTATATTTTGTGCATACTGGATACTAGAAGTGATGAGCTGGTTTTTATTTTCTATCTCTTTGGCTCTTAGGCGTGCATTTTGTGCTTCTTCTTCTTTGAGTTTGATAACTGCCTCTGACTGTCGGTTGAGTTCGGCTTGGGTAGCTTGTAGCTCTAGCATGTTTTGGCGCAGTTCAGACTCTTGGGTTTTGAGTATTTCGGCTTGAGTTTGGGTCTCTTGAAGCAGTTTTTTTGCCTCTGAAATATCAAAAGCAAGCATAATGATTTTTTGAATCTGTCCCTTGTCGTTTAGCACTGGAGAGTAAATAGTACTCATCCAAATGGTTTCGTTTTGTGTATTTTTGAATCTATAATCGCCTGTTTGTGCTTCTCCATTACAGAGCTTATTCCAGAAATTATCATATTCTTGGGTATCGACAAAAGAGGCATCTAAAAAGAGGCTATGGTGCTTTCCTTTGATTTGATTGGCATTGAAGCCCATTAATTCATAAAAGCTTTTGTTGGCTGTGATAATTTTTGCATCAAGCCCAAACTCTACCTTAGAGATTGCACTATTGTTGATAGCGTTGAGCTGTCCATCTAGTTCTATTTGTGTAAGCATCATTTGCTCTTGGGTGGCCACGAGCATATCCATGTTTTGGCGCATTTCTTCTTCTTGCGCCTCTAACATTTCACTTTTTTCGGTCTGTTCGGCAAGGGCTTTTTCTATCTCAGTTTTTTGCTGCTCAATGAGTTTATTTTGATTGGCTATTTCTTTTTGTGTACTTTGGAGTTCCTCGTAGTTTTCTCTTAGTTCTTCCTCTTGGGTTTGTAGTTTGCGGGCAAGTTCCTGAGATTCATTGAGTAGCTTTTTGGTGTTTTCATTTACTTTGAGAGATAAAATGGCAGAGGTAACATTTTCTGCAATTTTTTCTACAAATTCTATTTCATAATCGTGAAAAGGGCGCAGAGCCGAGATTTCAAGCACTCCTTCTACATTGCCATTGAGCTGTAAAGGCATTATCAGGATACTTTGTGGTGCAGACTGCCCTAGCCCTGAGGAGATTTCTAAATGCGCTGCTGCCACATTTTTGAGATAAATAGGTGCTTGCTCAAGATAGGCTTGCCCTACTAGCCCTTCGGCAAAATGGTCTTCTACCAAGATATGATGTTGCTCAAACTGAGTTTCTTGATAAGCATAAGTCGCCAAGAGTTCGAGGTATTTTTTATTGGAGGTCTCTTCATTGAGTATAAACAGCCCGCCTTGGTGTGCTTCAAGATAACGTGCTATACCTGTGAGTATTTTCTGGCAGAGCGTGCGTAGGTCTGTGTCGTTAGAGCGCAATACCTCGCTGAAAGAAGCAAGCCCCTGTGTAACCCAATTGCGTTTTTCATCTTGCTCGGCTATTTCTTGGAGGCGATTGCCCATATTTACCAAAGACCCAAAAAGCCCTGTATATTGCATAAGTTCTGTGCCAACGCCGTTGAGGTGATAATTACCCTCTCCGATTTGCTGCGAAAAGTCTTTGGCAGCTTTCAAACTCCTAGTGATGGTCTGGGTGTGTTGGGCTATTTTTCCTAAGCTATCGTTACCGCTCATCTGTGCTATGTCTAGCTCGGTATTTCCTTGTACTACTGACTCTAGCAAGCCCTCAATCTTGATAATTGGTTCATAAAGTTGGCTTTGAAATATCAACCAGGCAAGACCTGCCAAGAAAATAATCAAAATAGAAAAACTTGCTGTAACGAGGTATACAGGAAATTCAAAATAAAAAGCTAGAAGATTGAGTAACAGCACAAAAAAGCCTACAATACTGATAAACAACAGTGGAAGACCGATTTTATAGCGTATAGAAATTTTTTGAAGAATCAATTTTTTATTTTTTTAGCGTAAATGAGTTCAATTTCAATATCTGCTAGTGGTAGTTTTGTGTTTATTTTGTAAACTTATAAAGCTTCATTCTAAATGATTGACAGCTTACAAGCTATTCATTATCAATTATTTAGATAAGTTATCAGTAACCTAATGCTCCCTGATAACTACTTGCTCCCTCACTTTTACCAATAAATCCATGAGAAAGGTACATTTAGGTTACCTACTTTTGTTGTGTTGTGTGCCTAATTCAACTTGCTAAATCAATTTTTGTGCGTAAAATCTATTTTATTGTGTTTAATGTTCAAAAAAAGTTACATCAACACTTAATGCCTGTTTTTTGGTGTCTGCTTAGTTGACTTTTTGATTTTACAGATAGCTAACTGCCTAATTATCAGTAATTTGAGAATGTATTGTGCATTGAATACCTAATTTTGCTCAACCAAAAAAACCTACAACCACAGTTGCCTGTGTTGTAGGGTTGGGTGATGGTAGTTTCTTTGCTTATACTCAAAGCTGCTTTTTTTGCTTTGTTAATTGCTTACTCTATTGCTTTAAATTCAATTTGATTGAGTTTGTCTTCTAGTATTTGGTTAAGTTCTGCCTCAGTAACTCTAAAAGTAGGCAACATTCCGAGGTGTTGGTAGATGTTTTTGAGTACCTCTTTTACGCGAGGGTCTTTTTGAATTGCATAAGCATTCTCGAAATAGGGGAGTGATTTTTTAAGGAAATCCTCTTTTTTATTTTCGTAAGGCTCACCATCATCAAGGTATTGAATCAAGTTCATCTTTGTAGTTTCTTCGTGTGGAGGCACAGCAAGGTTATAATAGTAGGCACCCACCACAAAGTTTGCGGCAAAATTGCGAGGGTCTTCTTTCAGCACAGCTTCTTGTTCTTCCTTATCGGTTTCAGTGATTTGCTGCGCCTGAGTGCGTGTAGTGGCAACACTAAATATAACCACTAAAAAAAATGTACTTGGGAGAAATGAAATCTTGTTCATGATATTTGATTTGATTATAAGTTCAAAATTACTCTTTCAGGGTTCAATTTAGCTATTTTTTGATAAAAACCTATACTTCTTGTGATATTTTATCTTTAAAGGCGGCTCTAGGTTTTAGACTGAGGGTTTGAAAAAGGGCTTGGTCTTGGTTTATTTCAGGATTGGGGGTAGTAAGTAACTTATCTCCTGCAAAAATAGAATTTGCCCCAGCCAAAAAGCACAAGGCTTGTTCTTCGGTATTCATTTCAAGCCTACCTGCCGAAAGACGCACCATAGCCTTAGGCATAGTAATACGGGCAGTAGCTATCATTCTGAGCATATCCCATACCGACACACGCTGCTGCTGCTCTAGGGGAGTTCCTTTGATGGCAACCAACGCATTGACAGGCACAGATTCTGGGTGTTCGGGCAGGGTAGCAAGGGTATGCAGCATACTGATGCGGTCTTGGTGGGTTTCTCCTAGCCCAATAATTCCTCCTGAGCAAACCGAAATACCTGATTTTCTTGCCTTGCCAATCGTGTCTAGGCGGTCTTGGTAAGTACGTGTAGTGATTACCTCTTTATAATATTCTTCTCCAGTATCTAGGTTGTGGTTGTAGGCATATAGCCCAGCTTCTTTGAGTTTTTCGGCTTGGCTTTCAGTAAGCATTCCCAAAGTACAGCATACTTCCAAGCCTATTTGGTTTACGCCTTTTATCATCTCAAGCACTTGGTCAAAATCACGATTATCTCTCACTTCGCGCCAAGCTGCCCCCATACAGAAGCGCGTGCTACCCGCATCTTTGGCTTCTTGAGCTTTTTCTAGGACCTCAGCCACAGGGAGTAGTTTATGTACTTGCACACCCGTTTGGTAACGCACTGATTGCGAGCAGTAAGCACAATCTTCGGGGCAACCCCCAGTTTTGATAGAAAGCAAGGTACAGACTTGTACTTCATTGGCGTCATGGTAGCTTCTATGTACTGTAGCTGCTTGGTAAACCAAGTCTAGGATAGGCTGGTGATAAATTGTGTTGATTTCTTCAAGTGTCCAATTATTACGAATCATGGGTTTTGTATTTTTTAAATCTAGGATAGTTGCTTTAATTAATATTTGGATTATTATTTTTTTGTAAATTCATTTAAAAGAGAATGTGTTCAGTTATATTTGAGCCAATATTGCCTTTATTTTGGCAATGAATGATAACTTGCGACAAATATATAGGAATATTTGCTTATTTCTATAAAATTTTTTGATAATACTTCTTCTCACCAAAAGGTGCAGGAGTTTGTAAGCTAGGGTGCTTGGGAGATATAAATTGAGGGAGGTTTTGGTTTTATTCAGTATTTGAGTAACTAAAAGCCCTTAGCCTTTGGCGAGAAGCTGATGCTTTTGGAAATGAGCAACACAAGCACCGTTTCGCTCAATGCTATCAACTTAACAGAAAAGTAAGGATGAGCCTAACTTACAAAGTCCCTTTGGAAAGTATAAAATATGAATTGTGAAATGTGATTTTTTAATATTCTCATTATCAAAGACTTAACAAATAAAAATGTCAAAGTTATTTTTTATGCTTTACTTTTTCTGTTAATAGACCTTCCACTTTTTAAAAAAGTGGAAGGTCTTGTTGCCATAAAATCCTTAAGTTGACAGCATTGACCGTTTCGCTTGTGCCAGATGGAAAAGGAGTCAAAAGTAGTGATGAACGCTATCAAAAGTAAAATTATTCAAAGAATCTTCGCCTATTCCTAAGTATTTTCTTTACTCTCCAAGTATTTTTTATATCCCATTACCATACGCAAGGTGCTATAATCAAAAGCATCTTTTAGGTATTCTTTCAGAGGGCTTAGATGATTGGTCTCGAGTTTCTGGGCAGCTTTTAGAATCATCTCCACTTCTTTTTCAGGCACGAATTGATGAATATGAATTTGCCCTGTTTCAATGTATCTTGCAAGGTGGTTTTCTATGGTACTCCTACTCAAGCCCCGTTCTTCGGCAATTTCTTGAATGTTCTTACCTACTTGAAAAAGTTTGAGCGAGGCCTCAAAGGTATTCACTTTAATTGTTTTTTTAACTTCTGCAAAATTTTGATTTTGGGCTTGGTATTCGTGGGCTTGCTGCAAGGTTTCTTTGTTCATCACACGTCCTTCTGCCATGTTTTGTATCAAAAGTCCTACTTTAATCATGTCTTTTTTGATTTGAATAAGTGCCTGCTCGAGTTCTGTCAGTTCTTGGGCGTAGCCTTTAATTTGCTTTTGTTCACTTACTTTTTGTTTGTGTTTGTGTAGTGTTGTGATGCGCTCATCTAGCAATGGCAAAAAATAATCTTTTGCTTTACTGACCCTCATTTGCAAAGTTTTGAGCAGGTTTTGGGGGTTTTCTGTTTGGGCTATTTTTGCAATTTGTAGCTGAAACTTGTCAGCTACTTCTCTGAGAGGCTTAAAATCGTTCAAGAGGTTTTGAGTCCAATCTCTATGGCTCTGTTTGGTAGAGCGATTTCCATCTTTGTCAAAAGAATCTAGGTGTGCTTGCAGTAGGTTTTCCCAATTTTTCAAATCATAGGCTTGTTGAGCATATTCCATTAAAAATTGGCTTTGTGCTTGTTGCAAGTTTTCTTGTAAGTCTGTTTCGCTAGGCCTATTTTTATTAAAGCTAAGCAATATAGGGTCTTGTGTAAGGCCTTGCTTTGGGATAGGTGATGCCAAGATTAATCCTTGTAGGGCTGTCAGGCGCGAAAGTGCTACATACATTTGCCCAGGCGCAAAAGAGCCTACCAAATCTAAAATTGCCTTCTCAAAGGTCAATCCTTGGCTTTTATGTACTGTGATTGCCCAAGCCAATTTGAGGGGATATTGTGTGAATGTACCGATGACTTCCTCTTCGGTTTCTCCTGTTTCTTTGTTGATGGTATATCTTTTATTTTCCCAGACATTTTTTTCGGGATAAATCACCTTGTCTTCGTTCTCTATTTTGATACCTACTTTGTGTGCTTGTAAGTCCACCACTTTACCGATTTTTCCATTAAAAAAACGTGGGTATTCGCCTGTATCATTTTTGATAAACATTACTTGTGCGCCCACTTTAAGTTCAAGTTGCAAATCACAGGGATAGAGATTTTCAGGAAATTCACCTTCTATTTCAGCCTCATAGCGTTGGAGTGGGGTAGAGAGTTTTTGTAACTCCCTGCTGTTCATCTCTATGGCTTTATAGTTGTGGGTAGTAATATAAATATAGCCCTCTTTTATGTCTGCCGAAAAATCCTTAGAATAATGCTTGTTCAATAGATTGATGTCTTCTTCAATCAACTGATTATCTCGTAGGCGATTCAGTAAATCCAAAAAAACAGGGTCTGACTGACGATAAATCTTATCTAAATTTACGTGTACTGGTGGTTTGTTTGCTAAAACCTTTGCCCCAAAAAAGAACATAGTTTCATAATATTTTGCTAGAATATCCCACTCATTAGGGCGAACAATGGGAGGTAACTGATTGAGGTCGCCTATAAAAAGCAACTGTACTCCTCCAAAAGGCTTATTTTTTTTAAAGCGTGCGTGGCGCAATACTAAGTCGGCACAGTCTAATAAATCAGCACGAAGCATGCTCACCTCATCAATGATTAACAGTTCAAGACTTTGCAATAATTTTCGTTTGTCTTTGCCCATTCTCTGCTCTGCCAAAACTGCCTTGGGTGTATAAAACCTTCGTCCCTCTATCAGAGGTGCTTGCACATCTTGGGGGATAAAACTACCAATGGGCAATTGTAGAAGGGAGTGTAAACTTACGCCTCCTGCGTTGATGGCTGCAATGCCAGTAGGTGCGGTTACGGCAGCGGTTTTGTAGGTATGTTTCACAATATATTTGAGCAAGGTGGTTTTCCCCGAACCTGCTTTTCCCGTCAAGAAAACATTTTCACGGGTATTGTTCACATAGTGTACTGCTAATCTAGCCAGTGAGGTAAATTCCATATTTTTTAGAAGTTGATTACTTTAGTTCCGAAAATAATCAAAAAACAGAAGAAATCAAAAAAATAATTCAAAAATTATGTGTTCAGGGATACCCCCATCTGGTCAGAGTGTCTTGCCCCCAACTAGCTCAAGATACTACTATGTAGTGTATAATACATTGTAGCGTATGAGTAAAAAGGAAACATCAAAGCAGAATAGGGCAAAAAGTACTTTTGGAGGTTTCTAAAGATTTGCATATTGGAGTAAGCGGCAAAGGTCTTAGCCGTACTAATATAGCTAATATGAGGCTTTTGTACCCCAAATATCCAATCTTCCAAACATTGTCTGGACAATTGGGTTAGCCGCATTATGTTTCGCTTTTATCAGTACATAATGAATTGGAACGTAGTTTTATGAAAAACAGCGCATACACGAAGGTTGGGGAGTATGTGAGTTAGAAAGGCAAATTAATTTTACTTATCCAATACAAATATCTGATTTGTATGAATATTGTGTATAGTTTCCGCTTTACTTAAACTAGGCAAAACGAGGATGTCAGGATAGCCTAATAAAACATCTTACGAGAAAAACACACCATAGTTTATATCAAGCATACCTTTTTTTTGAATAAGCATTTAAGAGGAATTAGCTTTGAACTATTCAATAACCTAAACAATATACCCATGTTTTTAAAAAAAGCTAGCTTTGAACAACGATTAGGACGTGAAATCTTGAAGCACTTGATTTTCGTAACGCCTCTAATCGTTATTTTAAAGATTTATCACGCAGAGTCATATCAAATTTTTCTACATGTTGGTTCTCTGATAGTTCTCTATAATGTTCTACGTTGGTTGATGATGAAGCGGATAAATAGATATGCCTTCACTGCCAATACCAAAATAGCAGAGCTGCAATTACTCAAATCTCAGATTAACCCCCATTTTATCTTTAACTCTTTGAATATTCTCTATGCTACTGCCTTAGAAGAAAAAAGCGAAAAGACAGCCGAAAGTATTGCCAAGATGTCAAATATGATGCGCTATATGCTCGAGGACAATGGTCAGGAGTTTGTGTCTATCCATAAGGAGGTGAAGTACCTCAAAGATTACATCAAGTTACAGATCATGCGTAGCTCCGTAGAGCATAATATTGATCTCAATATTGATATTACTTATGATAATGCTATTGCACCAATGCTTTTGATTCCTTTTGTAGAAAACGCTTTCAAGCACGGGATTAACCCTAGTCAATCTTCTACTCTTTTTCTCAACTTTATTTCTAGCCCCAAAAAGATCTATTTTCAATTGATTAATGATATAGATAATGAACTGGTTCAGGCAGATTTTGAGAAGGGCTTCGGTATTGGGATTGATAATGTAGAAAAACGTCTAAAACTGATTTACCCCAGAAGACATCAACTGAAGATTGGGCAAGAAAACGATATTTTTAGCGTAGTATTAGAGATTAGACTCCCATAAATTTTGATTTAAAAATAAATAAATCTATGATTAAAAGCATTGCCGTAGATGATGAACCTAAAGCACTAGATGTAATTCGTTTTCATGCTGCTAAACTAGATGAACTCGAACTCAAGGCTTGTTTTAGTAATCCACAAGAAGCCTTAGCGTATCTTAAATCTAATCCTGTAGATTTGATTTTCTTGGACATCAACATGCCCGTATTGACTGGTTTTGATTTAATCCAGCAGTTAAAGATGAAGTACCATATTATTTTCACCACAGCTTATTCTGAATATGCTGTCAAAAGCTACGAGATAGAAGCCATAGACTACTTACTCAAGCCTTTTGAATTTGACCGATTTTGGCAAGCTATTAACAAGGTAAAACAGGTAATGAGTAACTCTTCTAGCAATGAAGTAAAAGTTGTAGAAGAAGATACTTATTTTTTTGTGGGAGATGGCTATAAAAAAGTACGGCTAGATTTTGCAGATATACAGTATATCGAGGGCAGTGGAAATTATGTCAGTATTTATACTCCCGAACAAAAAGTAGTATCAAGAATGAGGGTTTATGAGGTTCAAGAGAAGCTCCCCAAAGATACTTTCATTCGTATTCATAACTCTTATGTTGTCAATCTCAAAAAAATAGACAGGATAGAAAACAACCATGTACATATCGGAGAAACAGCAATTTCCATAAGTACAAAATACAGAGAAGAATTCTTCGCAAGGATTGATGGGTGAGAACATATTTATTTCAATCTAGTTCAAGGTGTGCCGTGAAGATAGATAGCAGAAGATTATTCATCGAGCTATAATTGAGATGGGAGAAAGTTCTCATCTGATTGTAGGGGGAGACAATTAGGAAAGATGGTATTTGAGATAAAAGAGAAAAAAAGAAGATGTTGAGCAAAATACAACTTATCTATCATTCATAGCCCAAGGGATTTGGGTATAATGATTATACAAAAACAAACCTAGAATGGCTAGAGTAAATCTGTAGTAGAGCAAATGGCAAAAGAACTTCAGAGAGAATTTATAGGGATAAAGGGTTTTGGTAGTCCAACAGTTAAGTGTGTATGTTCTTTTTGACTAATTTGAGGTCTATTTTGATGTATTTTTTAAGCAACCTATGGGCTATGGAGTGAAAAAGTTTTCAAAGCATACACGCTTCAGTCAGCAAATACCAGAGCTTTTCATCTCATAACTTATGGCTGATGAGGTAGTTGTATGAAACTTATCATCAAAGCCCAATTCTGCCACCAATGATAGCAGAAATTGGCTGGACACATGATGTAGTCATTATGGAAAAATGCAAAACCAATCAGCAACGTGAGTTTTATATTCTGATGACCCCTAAAAAAGAATGTGTAGAGTTATTTTTAGGCCAATATTACTTTCACAGTTCTCCTTGTCAAGTTTTACAAGCAACGCACAAAAAAACTTGTGTTTCTTGCGTACTTGTGGTAAACTCTATTTCATATTTTTTGCAATTCTTGCTGTGAAAAACTATATTTTTGGCAATGAACCATAACTTGCGATGAATATATAAGAATATTTGCTTATTTTTATAAAAAAAACAAAAATGTACCTAAGTTATCTATTGCTTGGAAGTAATCTTGGCAACCGTAGCACACAGTTAGAAAACGCTAGAAATCTCATTGAGTTATTTGTGGGCGACATCAAGAAGGCTTCTTCTATTTACGAGACCCTACCTTGGGGAGTGAGTGAACAGCCCAATTTTTATAACCAGGTTCTTGCCATTGTAACCGAACTTAGTGCGGAGGAACTTTTATTGAATCTCTTGCAAATAGAGGATAAACTTGGGCGTGAACGTATCCAAAGGTGGCAAGCCCGCAGGATAGATTTGGATATACTTTATTATGAACAGGCTATCATCAATCAACCTCAACTTACCGTTCCTCACCCTCAGATAGCTTACAGAAGGTTTACCCTTGTGCCTTTGGTAGAAATAGCCCCTGATTATGTACACCCCCTCTTACAACAAAGCAATGCACAACTACTGGCACAGTGCCAAGATACACTAGAAGTAAAAAAAGTAAACTAAAGAAATTATAAACTTCTAGTGCGCTCATTATCAGTAATTTAAAAAGTAAAAAACAATAAAGTTTTTTTACTTTTTCCAACGCTTTTTTACTGTCAGTAGCTTAATGATAAGTTAAAACGCTCCATTGCAAGGCTGAAAATCTATTTCAAAATACCCAAATTCTCGATTAATGTTATTATCTTAGCACTATACAATCTATCAGAAAATAAAATATACAAAAAATGAAAAAAAACATTTTAATAAGTGTGCTAATGATGGCTTTGTGTCTCTCCTCTCAGTGGACAGTAGCGCAAGGCAAAAAAAAGAAAAATGCTAAACCCAAAGCACAACCTAGCTTAGACTATACCCTCACCAATGACTTACCCTCAAAGTATGCCAAAACCATCACCCAAGAAGACCTCTCAAAGCATCTGCACATCATAGCTGCCGACAGCATGGAAGGACGCAATACAGGTGAGCGTGGGCAGAAAAAAGCAGCCAAGTACATCACAGAACATTTCAAAAGTCTAGAACTGCTACCCTCGGTGCCTACTCAGGAGGGCAAAAGCTATCTGCAAGATTTCCAAATGCTGACGCGCAAATGGAATGAGGTGTCGCTCAAAGCCAATGGCAAATCGTATGAATTTATGAAAGATATGTTCGTGCTTTTTAATAGCTATGAAGAAGATGAAATTACTGTGCCTGCAGTCTATGCTAAGAGTACAGAATATGCCCAATTGGAAGCCCTCAGTATCAAAGGCAAAGCTGTTTTGATTCAGGCGGAAGACTGGGGGCTCAGAGAAATCAATCAGGCAAATACCACCCTACGAGAAAAAGGTGCTGCCGCAGTACTGATAATACCTGGCAGCGAACAAAGTGATTTTGATGAGCTTTTAGAACTCAACAAACGCTACCTGAAGCAAGGCACAAGGGGCATCAGCAGTACTGAAAAGAAGCACGAGGTTATCTTTTTTCTCTCCCCCAATACTGCCCAAGGCATCTTTGGCGAAAACTACACAAGCAGCGAGACAGGTACAACTTTGGGCCAGACAGTAAGCCTATTGGCTACCATGACCGAATCAGTCAATTTTATTTCTGAAAATGTACTCGGATTTTTAGAAGGAACAGATAAAAAAGAGGAAGTACTCGTGATTACTGCCCATTATGACCATATCGGTATGCAAGGTGCAGAAATCAATAATGGTGCAGATGATGATGGCTCAGGTACGGTAGCTGTGCTAGAACTGGCAGAGGCATTCGCTGAAGCTGCCAAAAATGGTAATCGACCACGCCGTAGCGTTCTATTTATGACTGTATCAGGTGAAGAGAAAGGACTGCTTGGCTCACGTTATTATACAGACATAGAGCCTATCTTCCCACTCGAGAATACTGTGGCTAATCTCAATATCGATATGATTGGAAGAATAGGGGGGAATTATAGAGAAAAAAATGACCCAAATTATGTCTATCTCATTGGCTCAGATAAACTCTCTACCGAGCTGCATCAACTCAGTGAAGAGGTGAATAAAAAATACATCAATTTACAGCTTGATTATAAATACAATGACGAGAACGACCCCAACCGCTTCTACTACCGCTCTGACCACTACAACTTTGCAAAAAATAATATTCCAATTATTTTCTACTTCAATGGAGTACACGAAGACTATCACCAGCCTACCGATACAGTAGATAAGATTCATTTTCCTAAACTAGAAAAAATCAGTCGCCTAGTTTTTATGACTGCCTGGGAGATAGCCAACAGAGCGGAACGCCTTAAAGTAGATAAGGCAGGAAAGTAAGAAAATTATGTGCTGTAAGTGCTATAGACTGTGAATGTTTAGGGGCCAGACAAGAAATAATCTACTCCAATTAAATATAAAGTTTTTGCTAAAAGGGACGGGGTCGCTCAGAGCGACTCCATCCATGATGAAAAGTGGGTAAGTTATTGATTAAATACTCCCTAATCAATGCATAATCTGCAACTTAACTAGATAAGAAAGAGTAACTTATTTTTTAAACTTTACTGAGAAAGATTACACTACATGACAATTTTTGCGTGCTACAAAAAAAGGCTTAGATTAGATTTTGC
>CAYZQI010000047.1:0-29317 GCA_964480455.1 uncultured Cytophagaceae bacterium | reverse complement strand
TTTAACAAGATTTTTGAAAACAATATTGCCACCAATCAAGCCACCAAGTGCCAGTGCAGGTACAATAATTTTAAGCATATTGGCTATCTCAGCGGTATCTTCTTGGTTAATTTCAATAGCATTTTGTTGCACCAAAAAGAAAACTACTCCTAAGAAAATAACCTGCCCCGAAAGCAAGGCAAAATAGATAATTTGAAGAGAAGAGAGCGTATTTTGTGAGTTCATATTGATTTTTAAGTTATTGAATTTAAAAAATCACGTTCATAAGCTTACTAAAAATAACTATTAGAAAAATACTATTACACCCAACCCAAATTGGTTTGGGAAATGGGGCTACTGAAAATCCTTGAAAATCAAGGAAATCAAATCCTGTAAATCCTCAAATCAAGTGAATCTTGGTACAATATCAGGAAAAATAAGAATTGGTGGTAATTTACGGTGATTGTTTGTCTTTTGCAAGATAAAAATAGCCCTAGTTTATTTTTTATCGTTCTTAGAATGAAGAGCAATAAAACAAAAAATATGCAAAAAATAAGCGTGATTATTTTCTTTCTTTTGTCCTTGGGTGAGATAAGCTTTGCCCAATCTATCTATTCCAATGGGCGGCAAGTGGGTGAAATTCGCAGCAGTGGCGATGTCTATATCAGTGGTAGGCGTGTGGGTGAGTTTCGTAGTAGCGGTGATGTCTATAAAAATGGCAGACGCATTGGAGAGATTCGTAGTAGCGGTGATGTCTATAAAAATGGCAGACGCATTGGAGAGATTCGCAGTAGTGGCGATATCTATAAAGATGGCAGACGTATAGGTGAGTTTCGTAGCAATGGTGATGTCTATAAAAATGGCAGACGTGTGGGGGAGGCTAGAAGCGTAAGGAGAGATTGGGCAGCCGGTTTTTTCTTTTTCTTTTTTGAAGATGATTTTTAGAATGTCTGATTATCGCAATAGTGGTGAACTTCAATAGAAAGCATCATAAAAGCCAACAAACCTAACACAAGTTTGCTTTTCAAGACTTATGTTAGGTTTGTATAGCTAAGTTTGGCTTATAAAAGCGTAATATCGTCAAGATTACTAAACCTAATCCTATCAAACTCATCAAGTTCTACGGCAATCACTGAATCTTTTATGATAGTTCCTGCCAAGATTTCCTTAGAGAGCGCATTCAGAATGCGTTTTTGGAGTACCCTTTTGAGGGGTCTTGCTCCAAACTGAGGCTCATAGCCAATGTCAGCCAAAATGTTACGTACTTTATCATCTGCTTCAAGCGTGATACCACCCTCTTTTAAAATTTCTTGAACCTCTTTGAGCTGAATATCCACAATTTTACGCATATCGCTTTTTGCCAGCGGCCTAAACATCACTATTTCGTCTATGCGGTTGATGAACTCAGGTCTTACAATACGCTTCATCATTTCTACTACCTGTTCTTTGGTATCTTCAAGGGCATCAAATTCTTCTTCTTTTCTCACATCTTTGAGATTATGCTGAATCATCTCCGAGCCTAAGTTAGAGGTCATAATGATAATGGTATTTCGGAAATTGGCAGTTCTTCCTTTGTTGTCTGTCAGTCTGCCTTCGTCAAGCACTTGTAGTAAGATATTGAAAGCATCAGAGTGAGCTTTTTCTATTTCATCAAGCAATACTACAGAGTAGGGTCGGCGGCGTACTGCTTCGGTGAGTTGCCCTCCTTCGTCATAGCCTACATAGCCTGGAGGGGCGCCAATGAGTCGGCTTACTGCGTGTGCCTCTTGGTATTCAGACATATCTATACGCACCATAGCACTATCGTCATTGAAAAGAAAAGCGGCAAGTGTTTTGGCAAGCTCCGTCTTTCCTACACCTGTACTACCTAAGAATAAGAAAGAACCGATAGGTTTTTTAGGGTCTTGAAGTCCTGCGCGGCTTCTTCTCACGGCATCTGCCACTACTTGTATGGCTTGGCTTTGCCCTGCTACTCTTTTTGAGAGTTCGTTTTCTAGGTCAAGGAGTTTCTCTTTTTCGCTCTGTAGGAGTCTTGTTACAGGTATTCCTGTCCATTTGGCCACGACTTCTGCCACATCTTCACTGGTTACTTCTTCTTTGAGCATCGCACTACCTTCGTTTTCACGCAGTTGTGTTTGTAGTTCACCAAGTTTTTTTTCAGCTTCTGTGATTTTGCCGTAGCGTAGCTCTGCCACACGCCCGTAGTCGCCTTGTCTTTCGGCTTGTTCGGCTTCTATTTTGAAGCGGTCTATAGCTTCTTTAGTGTTTTGTATGCTTTGTATGAGGTCTTTTTCAGCTTTCCATTTAGATTTCAGGGCGTCTCTGTCTTCGCTCAGGTCTGCAATTTCTTTTGAGAGTAGGCTTTCTTTTTCTACATTTTTTTCTCTTCGAATAGCCTCACGCTCTATTTCTAGTTGCATAATTTTGCGTTCTAGCTCATCTAGTTCTTCGGGCATAGAGTCTATTTCTATCCGTAACTTGGCAGCAGATTCATCAATTAAATCAATGGCTTTATCAGGCAAGAATCGTTCTGAGATGTAGCGGTGCGAGAGCTCTACGGCTGCAATGGTAGCATCATCAGTAATGCGTACACCGTGGTGCAGTTCATAGCGTTCTTTCAAGCCTCTCAGTATTGAGATAGCATCGGCCACGTTAGGTTCTAGCACCATAATAGACTGAAATCTTCTCTCCAAAGCTTTGTCTTGTTCTATGTATTTTTGGTATTCTTTGAGCGTAGTTGCACCTATGGCATGTAGTTCACCCCTTGCTAGTGCGGGTTTGAGTAGGTTAGCAGCATCCATTGCGCCATCATTGTTAGCCCCTGCGCCTATGAGTGTATGGATTTCATCAATGAATAAAATAATTTCTCCATCAGAGTCCACTACTTCCTTAATAACCGCTTTGAGGCGTTCTTCAAACTCTCCTTTGTACTTTGCCCCTGCCACAAGCAGGCCCATATCAAGCGAAACCAATGTTTTTGATTTGAGGTTTTCGGGTACATCTCCCTCTACAATGCGCTGTGCAAGCCCTTCTACAATGGCAGTTTTACCTACGCCTGGCTCACCCAATAAGATAGGATTATTTTTAGTTCTTCGGGTCAGAATTTGTAAAAGTCTTCTGATTTCGTCATCACGCCCTATGACGGGGTCAAGTTTGCCCCGCTTGGCAAGGTCATTCAGATTTTTTGAATACCGCTCAAGCGATTTGTATTTTGCCTCAGCGTTTTGGTCGGTTACACGGCTACCACCCCTTAGCTCTTGAATGGCTGTTTTAAGGTATTTTTCAGTAAATCCGAGGTCTTTCATCAGCGTAGCAGTTTTATCTCTTCCGCTCAAAATACCCAGCAGGATATGCTCAATGGCTATAAATTCATCTTTGTATTCTTTGGCATATTTCTCGGCTTGTTGAAACACCTGAAATAGGTCATTGCCTATGTAGGGCTGTCCACTAGCCTTAGGATAAGAATTTACCACTTCTTGAAGTTTTTGCTCTAAGAGAGGGCGGTTGATATTGAGTTTTTTGATGATAAATGATGCCAAGTTATCATCTTCTTGCAAGATGGCCTGTAGCAAGTGTGCTGTCTCAATGGCTTGATGCGTCAGACTACCTGCTATCTCTGAAGCTCGCTGTACAGCTTCTTGCGCTTTGATAGTATAGTTGTTAAAGTTCATTTATCTAATGTTGTTTTGTATAATGGTTCAATGTATGATTTTTTTATTAACAAACCATACGCCATCTATAAAAAAAATGATATTCTGTAACTATGGCAGAAATAATCAAGTTTAAATGAGTTTTTAAAGCCATTTTGTCATTGATATATCAATTTATTTGGTGCTCTGACAATTTTTGTGCAAGCAGTGCTGTAAAACAGACCTCAGTCTCTTTGAGTGGCTAAGACGACAAGCTAAAACTCGCCACAACAGACTCATCACAAAAATTGTCAGACAGTCATTTATTTTAGCATTGAAAGACTCAGGGAAAGTCTTGCATTTTATTATCCTATCTTTTCACTTGCTTTACACTTTTGTTATTATTGCTGAAACAATGTGGCAAATATTAAAAACATAGTGGCGTATGGCTAAGTAGGGTGTAAGTCAAATTGACTTCCTTATACGCTCTCTTGAGGAGAGGGAAAGAGTGAGGTGTTTCAAGAGGGAAAGTTGACTTGCACCCGCTAAGTATGGTACTACTGTATATTTTTTACTTAACTAAAGCATTCATTTATCTGGAAGTTGAACAATCAGCTACTTTTTTTACATAGACAATAAAATTATTGTTGCTGTTTTAGATGGAATTTTTGCATTTTTGAATATTTAATATTATATTAGTGCAAATGAAAGAAAATAATACACATCAAGAGGTGATTTTGGCACTTCATTACCTACCCAATCTTGATTATTTTGCAAGTATTTTATATTTTGACGAAATATTAATTGATGTTTATGAACATTACGAAAAGCAAAGTTATAGAAACAGAACCGAAATTCTTAATGCTCAAGGTAAGATAAGTCTAACAGTGCCAGTGATAAAATCGAGAACAAAACAAACCATGAAAGAAGTACAGATAGATCATGCCCAAAAGTGGGCTAGACGTCACTGGCGAAGCATCTGTACAGCTTATGGCAAAGCTCCTTTTTTTGAGTACTATGCAAATTATTTTGAATCCTTTTTTAATCAAATCTTTGATAGTCTGGCAAAGCTCAACTGGCAAATACTGACACTTTGTCTTGATATTTTGGATATCTCAAAACAAATCACATTGTCAGAACATTATATTCAAGAAAATACAAAAAATCAACAATTAGACCTGAGAGCCTATTTACACCCAAAACACAATGCCCAAAATCAACGACTATTTGGCACACCTTCATACATACAAGTATTTGGCAAGCCTTTTGTCGCAAATTTGAGTATTCTCGATTTAATCTTCTGTGAAGGTCCTAATGCTAAACAATTGTTAAAACAATCAATTATAAAAAATAAAAACATTCCAAAAACTAGTTTTTTGGTTTAAATACTGTAATATTGAACTTATGAATTTCGGAAAGAAATATTAATATGGAAGCAAAATTTTCAAACCGTGTGAGAGAGGTCATCTCTCTGAGTCGCGAAGAAGCCTTACGCTTAGGACATGATTACATAGGCACTGAACACCTCCTGCTTGGTATGATAAGAGAAGGAGAAGGAGTAGCGGTTAGCCTACTGAAAAAATTAGGTGTATCCTTAGATGACCTCCGCGCAACCATCGAGCGTGCTACACGCAACAATGCTACGCACAATGTAAAACATTTGGCAAGTATTCCCTTAACCCGACAATCTGAAAAAGTTTTAAAAATCACTTATTTAGAAGCAAAAATATTCAAAAGCCAACTCATAGGCACTGAACATTTACTGCTTTCTATCCTTAGAGATGATGAAAATATCGCCACCCAGATCTTGAATAAGTTTGAAGTGTCTTATGACATCATTCGTGAGCAACTAGAATACCGAATAAACCACCCTGTAGACCAAACCGATTCTGACGGCGGCGATGAAGATTCATCACGTGTGTTTGGAGGAGGAGGAGGAAGAGAAATGAAAGGAACTGAAAAATCTCGTACCCCAGTTTTAGATAACTTTGGGCGCGACCTCACCAAACTTGCCGAAATAGGTAAACTTGACCCAATCGTAGGGCGTGAAAAAGAAATCGAGCGCGTAGCTCAAATTCTTAGTCGCCGAAAAAAGAACAACCCTATTTTGATTGGTGAACCAGGCGTAGGTAAAACTGCCATCGCCGAAGGGCTTGCGCTTCGTATCATTCAGAAAAAAGTATCTCGTGTGCTTTTTGGTAAGCGTGTAGTTACACTAGACCTCGCCTCGTTAGTTGCTGGCACAAAGTACCGCGGGCAGTTTGAAGAGCGCATGAAAGCAGTAATGAATGAATTGGAAAAATCACCTGAGGTAATACTCTTCATAGATGAGCTTCATACCATTGTAGGTGCTGGAGGTGCTTCTGGCTCGCTTGATGCTTCTAATATGTTCAAGCCAGCCCTCGCAAGAGGTGATATTCAATGTATTGGCGCAACTACGCTTGACGAATACAGACAATATATAGAGAAAGATGGTGCCCTAGCACGCCGATTCCAAATGGTCATGGTGGATGCTACCTCTCCCGAAGAAACCCTAGAAATTCTTCAGAATATCAAAGATAAGTACGAAGACCACCATCACGTAAACTATACTAACGAAGCCCTAGAAGCATGTGTAAAACTCTCTGACCGTTACATTAGCGACCGCTTCTTGCCTGATAAAGCTATTGATGTGATGGATGAGGCAGGCGCAAGAGTACATATCAGCAATATTCATGTACCCTCTCATATCCTAGAACTAGAAGAACGCATCGAGGAAATCAAGAAAGAGAAAAATCAGGTAGTGCGTAATCAAAAATATGAAGAAGCTGCTGAGCTGCGCGACACAGAAAAAAGGTTACTCCAAGAGTTAGAGCAAGCCAAAATAGATTGGGAAGAAGAAACCAAACGTAAACGTTACGAAGTCAATGAAGAAAACGTAGCCGAAGTAATCGGAATGATGACAGGAGTGCCCGCTACACGTATTGCCGAAAAAGAAAGTGCTAAAATACTCAATATGAGTGCGGAGCTTACCGAACGTGTAGTCGGACAAGATGAAGCAGTTAAAAAATTAGTCAAGGCCATTCAGCGAACAAGAGTCGGATTGAAAGACCCCAAACGCCCTATTGGTTCTTTTATCTTCTTAGGTCCTACTGGTGTAGGTAAAACAGAACTTGCCAAAGCATTGGCTACCTATCTATTTGATAAAGAAGACTCACTGGTTAGGATAGATATGAGTGAGTACATGGAAAAATTCTCTGTATCTCGCCTTGTGGGGGCTCCTCCAGGGTATGTGGGCTATGAAGAAGGTGGGCAGCTTACCGAAAAAATACGTCGCAAGCCTTACAGTGTAGTATTACTTGATGAGATAGAAAAAGCACACCCAGATGTTTTCAATATTTTATTACAAGTTTTAGATGATGGTATCTTGACAGATGGTCTTGGACGAAGGGTCGATTTTAAAAACACCATTATCATCATGACCTCTAATATTGGTGTAAGAGATTTGAAAGATTTTGGTGCAGGCGTAGGCTTTGCTACACAATCTCGCCTCGAAAACCAAGATGAAATCATGAAAAGTACTATCCAAAATGCACTACGAAAGGCCTTTTCACCAGAGTTTTTGGGAAGACTTGATGATGTGATTGTGTTTAACTCACTGCAACGTGAACATATACACCGCATTATTGACCTAATGCTTGAGAAGGTATTTGCACGCATCAAAACACTTGGCTACAATGTAGAACTCACTGAAAAAGCCAAAGATTTCTTGGCTGAAAAGGGATATGACCAGCAATACGGCGCACGCCCCTTGAATCGTGCTATCCAAAAATACTTGGAAGACCCAATAGCTGAACAAATACTCAAGGGTGGAGTTACTGATGAACAAGTAATCGTAGTAGATTACAGCGGTGAAGGAGACAGCCTAACGCTTACCATAGAAAAACGTGAAACCACCGAAACACCTGAATAAAGTATTCAAAACACTTTATCAATAAAAAATATAGCCCTTATGCAGCAGCGTAAGGGCTTTTTTTATTTAGCTATGCATCTAATGCTTGTTATCTTTTCTCTAAGGCAGCCACATTCTCAACGTGGTGCGTATGCGGAAACATATCTACAGGCTGGAGAGCCGTTATACTGTACTGTGCATCAAGCAATGCTAAATCGCGAGCTTGAGTAGCTGGATTACAACTGACATAAACAATGCGCTGAGGGGCAGCTTGTAGCAATACTTTTATCACGTCTTCGTGCATGCCTGCGCGGGGTGGGTCAGTAATGACTATATCGGGGCTGCCGTGTTTTGTTAAAAAACTAACATTCAACAAATCTTTCATATCTCCTGCATAAAAAGCCGTATTTTTTATTTGATTGATTTGCGAGTTGAGCTTTGCATCTTCAATAGCCGCTGCTACATACTCAATGCCTATCACTTGGCGTGCTTTCCGTGCTACAAAATTGGCAATAGTGCCTGTGCCTGTATAAAGGTCATAGACTAATTCATTGCCTTGTAACTGGGCAAAATCTCTAGCTATTTTGTAGAGCTGATAGGCTTGTTGGCTATTGGTTTGGTAGAAAGATTTAGGGCCAATTCTAAATCTTAGTCCTTCCATTTCTTCTTCAATATAAGGCTTTCCATCATACAAAATAGGCTCTAGGTCGTGGTAGCTATCATTTTTTTTAGTGTTAATAATATAATACAAAGAAGTAATCTGCGAGAATTGTATCTTTAAAAAATCCAGCAATGCCTCGAGTACAGAAGATTTTTCTTCAAAGACAATCAAGATTACCATTAAATCATTTGTATTTGTATTGCGTATCACAAGGTTGCGCAAAAAACCTTCCTGTTTGTGTAAATCAAAAAAGTTCAATTGATGCTCGAGCGCGTATTGCTTTATAGCAAGACGAATGGCATTAGAGGGTTCGGCTTGTAAATGGCATTGGGCAATGTCAAGCACCTTATCAAACCTGCCAGAGATATGAAAGCCCAGTGCGGGTTCTGCTTCAAAAGTAGCTTCACTCTTAATTTCTTCGGTGCTACGCCACCGCTGATTTGAGAAAGTAAACTCGAGTTTGTTGCGGTAATACAGTGTTTGGCTTGAAGGCAAAATAGGCTGAATGGTAGGAAGGGTAACTTGTGCTATTCTTTCTAAATTGTCTTGTACCTGCTGTTGTTTTTGGGCAAGTTGTAAAGCGTAGGGGAGGTGCTGCCATTTACAACCTCCACAAGTGCCAAAATGCGTGCAACTAGGTTCAGTTCTTTGCGCTGATTTTTGGTGAAATTTAATAGGAATTGCCTCTAAGTAGTTCTTGCGCTGCCCTACAATTCGTACATCAACCACATCACCAGGTGCTACACTATTACCAGGCAAAAAAATCACACGATTTTCAAACCTTGTAATCGCCTTTCCTTCGGCAGCCAAGCCACTTATTGTAAGCTGCTCAAATATTTTATTTTTTAGTTTTTTTGAAGCCATAGCTACAAAAATAAATCATAGAATGAATATCTTATGAATCTTTTAAAAATAACCTTGATGTTTTTAATGTAATATCCTTGTAAGGTTTAAATATTTTTTACATATTTGCGAAGACAATCGGTAACTTCAAACGCTTTCATACACCTTTACTAAAAATAAGAATAGTTATGTACAAATTTCTACTTTTTCTAAGTTTTCATCTTGTTTTAGGAGTTTGCTTCGCATTTGCCCAAGTGGGCATTGGCACAGAAAACCCCGACAACTCTGCCATTTTAGAGTTACAAAGTAACTCACAAGGCTTCTTGATGCCGCGCCTTACCTCTGCACAGCGCAACGCCATTCAGAATCCTGCACAAGGCTTGATGGTCTTCAACCTAGACCTCCAGTGCCTGCAATGCAATGTAGGCACACCTCAAGAACCTGACTGGCAGTGCCTTACCGCTCCCGTAGCTCAAAGCAATGCACCTACCTTTACACTTGAAGCTGGATTTTCAGGTTATAAAACTATCGCTTCTAATGATGGAACGGCAGTATCAGATACTATTAGAACCTATACCTTTGAATTATTAGAAGATGCCGTAGTACATATTAGCTATAATGCAGGTGTTACAGAAGTTGGACGATTCAATGGTTCAGGTATCACTGATGGTCTAGCTTATTTGCTGAGAACTTATTTTTCAGTAGATGGACAAGGAGCTTATGGTCAAGACTCTTTCCTCTATGCTAATTACGTGTTTTTTTCAGCTGCCTATGTAATAGGAAGATGGGATACTGCTGGTTCACACTACTTTGATTTACCCGCAGGGACACACACGATTCAGATGTATGGACAAGTTTATGGTGCGGAAGCCAATAGCATTAGTGCTGATTTTGGAGTAATTTCACTACAAGTACTTGCTTATAAAAAATAAAGAAATTATTATGAAAAAGATTCATCTAAATATTATCCTCTTTATTTTGTATGTAAATACCTCCTATGCCCAAACCATAGTGCATAACCAAGGCTTACTTAGCGTAAAGGAAGGTACAACTTGGACAGTGAAAGGCAATTTTAGCAATGAGGAAGGCGGTACTTTGATACAAAATGGGCAACTTCTCTTGGAAGGAAATTGGCAAAACAACGGTGCAGCTACAGTTCCCACAGCAGGTTTTGTTGAAATACGTGGAGAAAGTATCTCAGGAAGCGAAAACACGCCTTTTTATATTTTAAAACTCAACAATACTGATGGAATCGGTGTGCAAGTGCAAGGCAATGCCAGCATAGAAATTGGGCAACAGCTAGAGTTTATCAATGGATTGTTACTGTCCAATCAGAATAATTTGGTGATTTTCAAAGAAGGTGCAAACTATTTAGGCGCAAATGAAATCCGCTACATTGAAGGGGCTTGCCAAAAACTAGGTGCTGAGAATTTTGTGTTTCCCATAGGTAAAAATGGTTATTACAAACCCATAGCTGTTCAAGACCTTAGCCAATCAGGTGCTTTTACCGCGGAGTTCTTTTATACTACACCGCCCAATCCCGAAGCCATAGAAGAAGATAACCTTGAGGGTCTGGTGGCAATTAGCCAATGTGAATATTGGACACTCGACAGAAATGGCACACAGCAAGCAAGGGTACGCTTGTTTTTTGACAATAGTGCAAGCCCTTTTTGTGAGCAGGGGAGTTCGGGCTTTATTGCCAACATAGATGATGTAATTTTGGCACATTATGACGGTGTGCTTTGGAACGGCTTTGAAGTAGAACGCTCAGGCAACAACAGCACAGGCTCAATTTTGTCAATGGACTTGATAGACGATTTCAGCCCCTTCACGCTTGGATTTACTGAAATTGGTACACCGCTCACCGCACAAGTGCTTAATTTTGAAGGCACTCAACAGGCTTGTGATATTTTGTTAGCTTGGCAGCTTGCAGAAGCACAATATTTAACTGGTTTTGAGGTAGAACATAGCACAGATGGGCTTTCCTACCAAGTCCTTCAGCAAATTAGTACAGCTAATGGAAATACGAGTTTTCAAACAATACACCAACAAGCGGGTGGGTCAAATTATTACAGATTGAAGCTGAAGTATTTTAATAGAAGTCATACTTACTCCAATGTCTTGTTTTTTTCGGGTTGTCAAGCACTTACACTTACTCTGCAGCCCAATCCTGCCACAGAATACGTAGATATTTTATTGAGTGAACACGCTCAAGGTCAGTTTTTGGGAAATTATCATTTGATTGATATGCTTGGTAGGGTAGTCAAAACAGGGAAATTAGCCCCTCAGTCTCATCAGCAAATCAATGTATCAGACCTAACCAATGGAAATTATATTTTTAAGACTATTTTTGGGCAACAAAAAATAATTGTGCAGCATTGATGGTAATTGTATATTTTTCAAACTGCATCTTTTAGATGCAGTTTGAAAAGCATTGCGGCACAAGCCAAAGCCCATTTATTCATGACAAAACTATCTAAAGCACAACTAAAATACCTCACCTCGCTTCATCTCAAAAAATACAGACAGCAGCACCAAACTTTTTTGGTAGAGAATGAAAAAATTTTCTTAGAAAGTGTGGCAGCAGGTTGGCAGATTGAGCAGTGCTTTTGTACACAAAGTTTTTTTGAGAAAAATACAGATGTACTTCAAGGCATTGTCTATCAAATCATAGATGAAACCGAACTCAATAAAGCAAGCACCCTAAGTAATAACACTCATTGTCTTGCTGTACTAAAAATGCCGCAATACACTGATATTCATATAGTTTCAAGCTACTCAATCGTTCTTGAGCATATCCAAGACCCTGGCAACTTGGGTACTATCCTCAGGGTTGCAGATTGGTATGGCATTTCTACGGTCGTTTGTTCTAATGATACAGTTGATGTCTATAACCCCAAAACTGTAGCGGCATCTATGGGTTCTTTCTTGCGTGTAAAGGTAGTTTATCGCGAATTAGTAGATTACCTTAGCATCCAATCTTTGCCAATTTATGGGGCAACACTTCAAGGAGAGAATCTACATCAATTTATTTTTGCATCAAAAGGCATCATTGTATTGGGTAATGAGTCAAGAGGGATTTCAGAGGAAGTAAATGCTTTGTGTACAGCCCAGATTAAAATTCCTTGTTTTGGACAGGCAGAATCCTTGAATGTAGCTATGGCAAGTGCTGTATTGTGTGATAACCTACGCCGTCAGCAACCCAATTTTAGTGCTCGAGAATGAGAAATCTGTGCAATTTTCACTACATTTGTAATCTTATTTAAAGTTGAAGACAACAATCATGAAAATCTTATCTGCCGATTTTGTAAAAAGTAGCACTACACTTGAGCAATGCCCACCTGCCAATAAGCCTGAATATGCCTTCATTGGTCGCTCTAATGTAGGCAAGTCTTCACTTATCAACCGTTTGGTCAATCGAAAAAATTTAGCACTCACTTCACAAACTCCTGGCAAAACGCAACTTATCAATCATTACTTAATCAATGAAAATTGGCATTTGGTAGATTTACCTGGCTACGGATATGCTAAAGTAAGCAAAACCCAACGCTCAAAATTTAGTGACATGATACTGGAGTATGTTTCAGGAAGGGAAAATCTACACGTACTGTTTGTACTAATTGACGCACGCCTCAGCCCTCAGCCAATAGACCTTGAGTTTATGCAATACTTGGGCGAACATCAGATTCCTTTTGTGATGGTATTTACCAAAGTGGATAAACTCAAGGTAGCACAGAGAACTACTTTTCTGGCTGATTATCAAGAGGTAATGGCACAGACTTGGGCAGAATTGCCCTCATTTTTTATCACCTCAGCCACTACGGGCGAGGGCTGTGAGGAGGTACTACGCTACATCAACCACATCAATCAGGAATCTATTTTATTCAAGAAATAAGGCTGATTTAAGATAGTTTTCTTAGATTTGCAGTTGAATAACTAAACCAAGTACAGTTGGAATACAAAAAAGATATATGGAGTTAAAAGAAATAGCAGCCATTTCTGGTAAACCTGGCCTTTACAAAATACTTAAATCTACTCCCAAAGGGGTAATCGTAGAAACCATTGACGCACAAAAAAAACGCCTTTCTGTTGGTATTAACCACAGAGTTTCTATTCTCAAAGAGATTTCAATTTATACTACCACAGAAGAAGGAACAGAATCGCTAGAACAAGCCCTGCATGACATACACGAGCTATACAAAGGCGAACTTCCCGTGCATAAAAAGTCGGAGGAAGACAAACTACGCACTTTCATGAAAGAAATTGTACCAGCTTATGATGAAGACAGGGTACTACACGCAGACATGAAGAAGCTCGTTTCTTGGTACAGTATTCTTTTTGAGTTTATTCCTGAAATATTTGATAACCTACTCAAAGAAGATAAACAAGAAACTACACAGGAAGATACAAGTGCTGAAAATGAGGCTGAACCCAGCGAAGTAGCACAAGAGGAAGTAATTGAGGTAGAAAGTACTACTGCCGCAGAAGATACAACTGCTGAAGTACCTGAAGAGAAAGAAAAAGAAGCGAAAAAAATTACAAAAGAGGGATAAGACATCATCAATTCTGTATTCAAATATTTCGGTTCGTGAAGACACGAACCGAGGTTTTGGGATAAAAAATCACCAATTCCGTGGTTTGTTTTTTACGAACTACAGAATCTATCAAGTCAAATATTTTGGTTTGTGAAGACTCAAACCGATGTTTTGGGGTTTGTAGCCCCTTTTTTATAAATTCATTTAAAAAAATATGCCCACTGATAATCTACCTGCTGTTGAAGAAAAAGAACGAATCATTATGGGTATTGACCCTGGAACGCAAGTGATGGGCTATGGTATTGTAAAAGTAACGGGCAAATCGCTTGCTATCGTCAATTATGGTGTCATCTATTTGAAAAAATACACTAACCACGCTCTCAAACTCAAAAAAATATCTGAACGCACTACCGAACTCATCAAAGAATATCAACCTGATGAAATGGCACTCGAGGCACCTTTTTATAGCAATAACATTCAGGTAGCTCTCAAGCTCGGCAGGGCGCAGGGCGTAGCAATGGCGGCTGCACTCATTCGCGAAATACCTATCACAGAATATGCCCCACGCAAAATCAAGCAATCTGTAACAGGCAGCGGTGAGGCTTCCAAAGAACAAGTGGCGGCAATGCTCAAAAAAATATTGCACTTTGAAGATGACACAGCCCTTTTAGATGCTACCGATGCGCTAGGCGTAGCCGTGTGCCATTACTTTCAAAGTAAAACCCCTCAAAACCAATCAGGAAAAGGAGGTTGGGCATCTTTTATCAAAAATAATCCTGATAGGGTTAAAAAATAAGCTGTTTCCAGCCAAAAAATAGCTTTTACATCTCAAAAAGTAAAATTTAGACTTCTACGAAACTAAAGTACACTTTGTTGGTTTGTTTATTTGTTAAAAATGACTTAAAATCAAGTAAATAACAAATATAACATCACCGTGGATACACTTAGAGAAAACTTGCCTTGCCCAAAAACCAACCCTACACAGTTTACAGAGTGGTTTGCAGAGTGGTTTGATTCTCCTTATTATCATATCTTATACCAAAACAGAGACGAAAAAGAAGCCCAATTTTTTATAGATAATCTTGTCAAGTTTTTAGCTGTTCAGCCACAGCACCGCTTGCTAGACTTGGCTTGTGGCAAAGGAAGACACGCCATTTACCTCAATAAAAAAGGCTTTGAAGTAGTAGGGGCAGACCTTTCGGAAGAAAACATCAATACTGCCAACTTAGCAAGTAATGAACGGTTACATTTTGTGGTGCATGATATGCGCCAAGTACTCGCCAAAAATCATTTTGATTATGTGCTCAACTTGTTTACCAGTTTTGGCTATTTTGAAGAAGATACTGAAAATATCAAAACCTTGCAAGCCGTAGGGCAGGCACTCAAGCCTAACGGAATACTGGTGATTGACTTTCTCAATCCACTCTTCATTGTGCAAAATCTTGTGCCTTATGAAGTAAAATCAAAGGCAAATATTGATTTTCATATCTATAAACGCATAGAAAATGGCTATATCATCAAAGACATTTGCTTTGAAGACAATGGCAAGCGATTTAGTTTTCAGGAGCGTGTCAGATTATTGGGTTTGGTTATTTTTAAGCTATTTTTTGCAAAAGCGGGCTTTTCTCTTGAACACGTTTTTGGAGATTATGCCCTCAATCCTTTTCAAGAAAATAAATCGGAGAGAATGATTTTTATAGCAAGGAAATGATAGGATGTTTGCCTTATCACTAGGGATAGCAAAATTGATTTTATAAATTACACGCAATATTTTAGTAATTTAAAGCAGATGCTTACATTAGTAGAGAAAAATTTTTGAAACTGTAAAAATCCTCTTTGGGAACTTAGAAATGCCTATCTTTGAGAAATTTTAATCTGTTAGACAATGCTAGTAGCTACACCTAAGTTCAAAATGACTGCCCAAACTATGTTTGGGCTAGAAGATGTTTTGTTGGAAGAACTAACCAGACTAGGGGCAGAAAGTATAGAAAAATACAACCGTGCAGTAGGTTTTGAAGGTGATTTGAAGATGCTTTACCGTGCTAACCTCTGCCTCAGAACTGCGCTCAGGGTGTTAGTACCTATTCATAGTTTTGCGCTTGCCAATGAACACGAACTCTACGACAACATCAAAGCAATGCCTTGGGAAGAATACTTAGGCGTATGGGATACGCTTGCGGTGGACTGCTCGTTACATTCTGATATTTTTACTCATTCATTGTATCTTGAGCAAAAAACTAAAGATGCCATTGTAGATAGATTTAGAGAACAGCAGGGCAGAAGACCCTCTGTAAACCTAGACAAACCAACGCTGCGCATACATCTTTTGATTCAAAAAAATACTTGCTTGGTATCTTTGGATAGTTCTAATACCTCGCTACACAAGCGAGGCTACCGCACTCAAACCAACCTTGCACCCATCAATGAAGTGCTTGCCGCAGGTATGATTTTACTAAGCGACTGGGATAAAAAAAGTAATTTTATTGATCCCATGTGTGGTTCTGCTACACTACTGATAGAGGCAGCACTGATAGCAAGTAATACCCCTCCGGGTTTTTTTAAACCTGATTTTGGATTTCAGAAATGGCGTAATTTTGATGCTGACATTTGGGAAGAGGTTTGTGATGAGGCAGAGGAGGGCATCATTACAGAAGATTTACCACTCATTGTTGGTGGAGAAATCAATGAAAACACTGTCCAGATAGCCCTTAAAAATATTCGAGAAGCAAATCTCCACAGGCAAATCACAGTACAGCACATAGATTTTAAGGAATTGCAAGTGCCCGAAGGGCAAGGAATTTTGATGATGAACCCACCTTACGGTGAGCGGCTAGATAAATCAGAAGACATTAATTTGTTTTATAAATCAATAGGCGATACCCTCAAACAAAATTGGGCAGGCTACACTGCTTGGCTGATTTCTTCTAACCTCCCCGCCATCAAGCACTTAGGACTGAATGCCAAGCCTAAAATCAAACTTTTCAATGGCTCTCTAGAATGTCGCTTTCTAAGGTATGAACTCTACGAAGGGTCTAAAAGGGTTAAATATGCTGAAGATAGTTCATCAAATCCATAAGTTTCTTAGTGCTTCAGTTAATCTTTAACAATGAGTGGCATCTATAGATGTTCCACTTTTTTGAAAAGTGGAACATCTCTTAGACCTTATCCATATCCATTTTTTGCAAATCCCTCTTAAAACTTTATAGGTTTGATGAACAGCGAACGAGCAGATTAACCCCAAACATCTTCTCTGTATTGCTTGTGATTAAGCATTGCCTCGAGCCATTCTGCTGCATTTTCTGCGGCTGTTTGGTTTTGATAGATTTGCTTGAATGCTTCTTTTACGGCAGGTGCCATTCCAAGGGCATCGCCACAAACATAGACAACTGCACCCTCTTGCAGCCAAGCCCAGATTTTATCTTGGTTTGCCAGAATTTTATGCTGCACATATTCTTTTTGATTGCCTAGCCGAGAAAAAGCAGGGTATAATGCAATAACACCTTCGTTTTCAAAATTTTCTAATTCTTCTTGATAGATAAAATCTTGCGATGGGTGTCTGCAACCAAAGAAAAGCATACTCTCGCCTACTTGTACTCCTTGCTCGCGCTGCATAGCTAATTCTTGCACAAAGCCACGCAGCGGCGAAAGCCCCGTGCCAGCCCCAATCATAATGGTTTTTTGGCTCAGGTCTTCGGGCAGGCGGAAAGGGTTATCAGCTTTCTGCACAAATGCCTGCAACTGCTGTCCCTTCGTCAAGTTTTTGAGATAATTGGTACAAATTCCTTGGTAGGTGCCTTTGCCTGAGTAAGCAGGTTCATCTATCACACCCACCGTAAGGCTACACACCCTAGGAGAAAGTAAGGCTGAAGAAGAAATTGAAAAATAACGCACTTGCAGGGGAGAAAGCAGGCTCAAAAATTCACCAAAACCAATCTCGCAAGCAGGTATTTCCTCAAGAAGGTCTATCAAATTGAGGTTTTTGGTTTGTACTTCGGTTTTGAACTGAGCCTTGTATTGTGCTAATTTTATTTTTTCAGGAGGGCAAGTTGTGTGTTCTATCAGTTTTTGTAATTGCTTGACGGTAATAGGACTTTGCAGTTCAACAAAATGCGTGAGTAGGTCTTGTACTGAGATAGGAGTATCTAAGGGAAGATGTTTTTTGATTTTTGACGCATTTTGTAAGTTCAAAATTTCTTGCCTTGCCAGCCCAAAGCGTTTGCAAACCCGCTCTACCAATTGTGCAGGATTTTCAGGATAAATGCCTAGGTGGTCGCCGGTCTGGTAAGTCGTGCCTTCGGGTAGGGCTATTTCAAGATGGCGTGTAGAGCGTTCTGAATCGGCTTGTTGAAGTTCTTTATTTTCTAATACTTCGCAGGCTAGTTCTCCCTGCCGATTGGCTGGTCTAAGAGGTCGATAATGCTGTGGAGTGATTTTATGGACTTGATAGCCGTGGTTTATGTTTTCAAGGTTGGCTTTTTCATTTCCCTGCGTACAAAGTTTTTGCCAAAGGCTATGTTGCCACTTCTGAAAAGTATCTTCAAACTCTCCACTTGCTGCATCTGCTTCTCCTGCTGGAAGCAAGCGTTTTGCTCCCAGGCATGCTAACTGCTCATCAAGCAAGCGTGGGAAGATCTGAAAGGTTTTCCATTGGGTATTGCCACAGCCAAAAACTACAAATTTTAGCTTATCAAAGCCCGTATTAGTCTTTTGAGTGGCTATCCATTTTGCAAACCGCTGGGCATTGTTGGGTGGGTTACCATTGTAAGTAGCCGTAATCACGATAAGGGTTCCGCTTTGCGGGAGATTGTCTATCAAATTATCAAGAGGTAGGCAAGCACAAGGAAAGCCTAATTTTTCGGCTTCTTCGGCAATTTCTAAGGCAAAATCTTCTGAAGCCCCCATGTTAGAGCCAAAAGCAATGGTTAAGGGGTTTGCTGCAAACCTGACCTCTTTTTGCAGTTGGATTTTTTCTTGTTTAGCTTGCTTAGGTACATAGTAACGGCTCTCATCTTTGCGGCGTTGCAGGCTCACTATCAGGTTTTCAGGTTTTAGGGTGAGGGTTTCTTTCACTACCAATTGATAGTCTTTTTTGAGCTGCAGCTGGTAGCGTTGTAAAATCATTCCCATCACCAAGGTAGCTTCCAGCATGGCAAATTGTCTGCCGATACAAGCGCGTTGTCCATTGCCAAAAGGCTTGTAGGCTTCGGAGGGTCGGTTTTCTATTGCCTCAGGGGTAAAGTTATCGGGGTTGAATTGGTCTGCTTGTGCGCCCCACACTTTTTTATCGCGGTGTAGCCCAGGCAAGAGTACAATAAAACGTTGCCCTTTGAGCACTTCATATCGCCCTGCTAGAAGTGTATCTTCTTTGGCAAACACGCTAAAAGCAGGGGCTGTGGGCCAAAGCCTTAGCGATTCAAAGAGAATTTGTTGAATGTATTTCAATTCATTGACTTGCTTGTAGGTGGGCGTTTGGGTAAGGTCGTTACCCAGCACTGTATCTACCTCTTTATAGGCTCTTTGGAGTACTTCGGGGTGGGTCATCAGAAAGTAAAAAGCAAAAGAAAGCAACCCGCTGGTAGTTTCGTGTCCAGCTATTAAGAAAGTAAGTATTTGATACCTTATATTGATAGGGTCAAGTTTTTCTCCCGTCTCGAGGTCAGTGGCATTGAGCATGAGGCTCATAAAATCGGTATTATTTTGGTATTTCTCGGGGTGGGCTTGTCGCTCTGCGATAATATCATCTACTACTTTAAACATATACTGGAGGCTCTTGCGGTAGTGGTAGTTTTGCTTGAAGCGCAAAGTACGCTGAATCCCAATTTTATTCATTCTTCGCATAGAATCTTCTAGCCCTGTTGCCATGGCATCTATGAAGGGGTGTGGTTTTTCGGAGGAGAAAGAATGAAAGCGGTAGTCAAATCCACACAGCCCTATGGTATCAAAGGTAAGGCGGGTCATGTCGTCTGTAAGGTTGAATTCTTTGCCTTCGGGAATATTGTGCCATTTTGCCAATAGCCGTTCGGCAATGTCTAGCATCATAGGGTAGTAGCCTTTCATAGCGCGCTGCCCTAGCCCTGGAATGAGTATGTTATGTGCTTTTTGCCAGTTAGGTTCGGTAGTCCAAGCCGTAAAAAGCCCATCACCACCCAAGCCGCGCAGCTCAATCAAGGGGCGGCTAAGGTTTTTCATAAAGCGGCTTTCATCACAAAGCTCTTTGGTGTATTCATAAGATTTGACTACAATCATATTGCCGATAGGAGTGAAGATGCGCAAGATGTCGCCATACTCTTCCATCAATTTCATGAAATGCTGTGCAGGATTATAAGAAGACAATTGATGTAAATTGCCAATGATGGGCAACCTTGGCGGATTAGGAATACTACGCCCTTTTTGTGGCTCAGTATTGATAGAATGTATTGTACTCATGGAATATGTTTTTTACAAAACTAAACTAAATTAGTTTAAAAAGTTCAACTTCAATCCATAGACGTTGAAAAGTTTAGGATTGTTTTTTTTGTTTAGAGCCATTGAATAGCTCAGGTCTTTGTTTTCAAAGACCTATGCTGCAATTTTTCAAATAGAATTATTAAGCAATTCAAGTTTTAGATTTAGTTTTGCCTTCATGAAAATAATAGAAGTAAACAATACCGGGACGGCTAAGAAGTTTTTGGCACTTCCCTTGAAAATATACAAAGACGACCCCGAGTGGATACGCCCATTAGACAAGGACATTGCGGTAGTATTTGATGCTGAGAAAAATCCTTGTTTTAAGTATGGCGAGTTGGCAAGATGGATATTAGAAGATGAAAAAGGTGAGGCGATTGGTAGGATTGCAGCTTTTTATGATGAGCGCATTATGAGTGCAGGCAATGAACAACCAACCGGAGGCTTGGGTTTTTTTGAGTGCATCAATAGCCAAGAGGCTGCCAATTTACTTTTCAAGACAGGGGAAGATTGGCTCAGGGGCAAGGGTATGGAAGCTATGGACGCACCAGTCAATTTTGGAGACCGCTCGCGATGGTGGGGCCTATTAGTAAAGGGCTTCAAAGAACCTAATTATTGTACCAACTATAACCCTCCTTATTACCAAACACTGTTTGAGAATTATGGCTTCAAAGATTACTTTAAGCAACACACCTACCGCAGGGAAATCTCTGGGCCTAAACTAGGCGAAACTTTCTATGCCAAATACGAGCGTATTTTGCGCAATAGTGCCTACAGTTTTAAGCATATTGAGAAAAATAACTTGCTTTTTTACGCAGAACAGTTTAGAACTATCTATAATGCAAGCTGGGTAAAACACACGGGCGTGAGCGAAATGACCAAGGAAGAGGCGCAAAGTCTGCTCAAACAGCTCAAACCAATCTTAGATGAGCGGCTGATTTGGTTTGCTTATTACAATGATGCACCCATTGCTACTATTGTGATGATTCCTGAGCTAAACCAGCTTTTTAAATACACCAACGGTAAGTTAGACCTACTTGGTAAAATTAAATTTGCCTACCACCGATGGCGTGGGCACGGCAAGAAGATTCTGGGCTTGGTGGCAGGCGTAGTTCCCCGATTTCACGGCAGAGGCTTGGAAAGTGCTTTAATTGCAGAATTTTCTAAGGTAGCTTACAGTGAGAGATTTCCTTACGAAGTTTTAGAGTTCAACTGGGTAGGCGATTTTCACCCTACCATGATGCACATGTACGAAAGTCTGTTGGCAGAATCTTCAAAAATGCACATCACTTATAGGAAGCTATTTGATGAAGCAAAGCCGTTCAAAAGACATCCAATTATTAAGTAAAGCATTTTTTATAAAAAAAATTATTAACTTGCTCATAAGTAAGCGTCAAGGGTATATTGTTAATTGGTACAAGTGTTTGACTATGAAAAGGTTGTGGTTTATCCATCAAGAAGCCAAATATACTCAGGCACTTACTTGCAAATAATTTTGACGGTACATTATTTTCTGAAAACTTTATGAAGTTAAGCCTAACCGAAGAAGATTATCTCAAAGCAATTTATTACTTGTCAGAAAGCAACCCTGATAGGGGCATAAGCACTAATGAAATTGCCAAGCGCATAGACATTAGTGCGGCCTCTGTAAGTGATATGCTCAAAAAGCTAAACCAAAAAAAACTGCTACATCATATTAAGTATCAAGGAGTTACATTGACCGCACTCGGCAAGGAGTTTGCGCTGCACCTCATCAGAAAACACAGGCTTTGGGAAACTTTTTTAGTGCAAAAGCTAAACTTCTCTTGGGACGAGGTGCATGAGATTGCCGAACAGCTAGAGCACATTCAGTCTAAAACACTTGTAGAAAGGCTAGATGCGTTTTTGGGTTATCCTGCTTTTGACCCTCACGGCGACCCTATTCCCAATGCAAAAGGTGAAATCATTACTCAAAAACGTATCCATCTCAAAAATGCCCCCTTCCAGAAAGTGCTTGAGGTAGTAGCCGTAGAAGAGAATACCCCTCAATTTTTGAAATACCTCAACAAAATCAATATCCAAATAGGTACACGACTCAAGGTGCTAGATTGTATTGAATTTGACAATTCTCTTGAAATAGAAATCAATCAACAGCAAACGCTAATGGTATCCAGAGAAGTAGCCGAAAACATCTATGTAGCCAAACTATGAAGTGTTACTTTTTTGCCTTTAAGATTTTCAGCCCTACACGTGTAACTCCTCCTACAGATTTAGCTTCCATGGCTTGAGTGATTTCAATTTTGTACTTTCCTCCCTCTTGAGTACTCAGATTTTCCACAATCATGTCCTCAATATCTCCATAATCTCCCATTACATCTCCTAGTTGATTGCCTTGTGCATCTCTGAGCGGGGTAGTGAACGGACTGTTGATAATTGTTTTTTGGCTTGGTGAAGTAACTTTTACATTGTACTGAATGGTGTTATGGGTAATGAAAGCTAAATACGAAAAAGCTACTTTGACCTGATAGTTGCCCTCAGGCTTCAAATCTGCATAATACTCCATAATATATGCTTTGTCCCAAGATTTTTCGGGTACTTCGTGAAACTTCTCATACACAGCATCTTTACAACTTCCGAGTAGTACTAAACACAGGCATAGCAAGCAAAATTTTTGGGTTTTCTGTAAAAGTATCATTTTTTGTTTAGGTTAATTTTCATCTAAGACTTCTTAAATGGATTTTTTACAAAAGTAATGAACTCTTTGAAAGTTTCCTTTGAAGTGAAGACAGATTTTATTACTTTAATGTATGCTTGTGTAGAAGGCTTCAGGTCAGAGGCGAGTTCTTCTCCAGTGCCTTTGGGTTGTTTGAGTAGTCTTTCGCTCTCGAGGCGCATTTTCTCTTTTTCTTCATGCTTTTCGAGTATTTCCTCAAGGTCGGGTTTTTCAAAAGTTTTACCCTTGTCAGCGATTTGATCAGCTTTCTTGAAATAGGCTTGGGCAGCTTCTTTCTTACCGAGTCTATCTTCTAGCAAACCTAGGTTATTGAGTGCAATGGCATCTTCAGGGTCTAGTTCAATGGCTTTTTCGTAATCTTCCACTGCACCCAAGTTATCACCAATAAAAGCCCTGATATAGGCACGGCTAGAGTATCGGTATGGATTGCTTGGCTCTAGGGCTAGTGCTTTGTTGAGGTCTTCTAAAGCACCCCGGTTGTCTTTGAGCAAGTGTTTTACTACCCCTCTTTCGCTATAAATTTCAGCATTGTAGGGGGCTAAGTTGATAGCTTCATCATAATCTTTGAGGGCATTTTGGTATTCACCTAGCTTTTGTCGTGCCATAGCACGGTTAAAATAACTCTCCAAATGTTGTGGCATCTGATTGAGGGCTTTTGTAAAAGAAATAATTGCCTCTTGATACGCGCCCTGATGGCATTTTTCTAAACCTGCCAAAAAATAAATATTTTCGTTCATAATTTTTCGTTTCAAAAAAACAATAATACTTTGCAAGTACTATCCTAAAAGTGTGATTTATTATCCATACAACTTAAAAGATTGCTAAATGTTGATGAATACACTAAGATGTTGGTACTTAAATCGGCTCAAAAGATGAGTAAACTAACATATGCCTTAAACAAAAACTAGATACAGTATTAAATTATCTACTAATTTTATGAAAAAGTACATTTTATTGACCTGGTGTTTGTATGCTTGCAACCTACCAAGCACTGCCCAAAAAATTGACTCTACTGAGGTGCAGACGTGGGTAGCTACACTCTCAGCAGACAGTATGCAGGGGCGCAAAGCAGGCACTATTTATGCCCAAAAAGCAGCACAATACATCGCAGCAGAGTTTGAAAAAATCGGTTTAGAATATTTTGAAAAACTAGGCACTTACCTGCAAGCCTTTGAATACCAAGGCAAAACTTATCAAAATGTAGTAGGTATATTGCCAGGTAAAAGCCTCAAAAATGAAATTATCTTGTTTTCGGCACATTATGACCATATCGGTACTTTGCCCAAAGTAGCGGGCGATTCTATAGCCAATGGTGCCGATGATGATGCCTCGGGCGTAACCGCGGTGCTTGCATTAGCTAAGTATTTCAAAATGCAAGACAACAATGAACGCACATTGGTTTTTGTGGCTTTTACTGCCGAAGAGATAGGAGGTTATGGCGCCAAGTATTTTGCCGCACAGATTCAGCCAAGACAATACATAGCAGGCATTAATGTAGAAATGATTGGTAAGATTTCTAAGTTTGGTCTTGATGCAGCTTTTATCACAGGATTTAAGAAATCGGATTTGGGAGAAATCTTAGACGTAAATGCACGCAAAAATGGGTTTCGATTTATGCCCGACCCTTACCCCTCACAAAATTTATTCTACCGCTCTGATAATGCCCAGTTTGCACAAATGGGAATCCCAGCGCATACTATTTCTTCTGTTCAGATAGACAAAGACCGCTATTATCATTCGGTTTTTGATGAGTTAAAAACAGTGAATATTGCCAACATTACCTCTGTCATTCAAGGGATTGCCATAGGAGTGCAAAGCATTGTAAATGGTGAAAGCACGCCAAGTCGTATCAAAGACAAGTAAACAACAAGGTAGTGCTATGAAACCGACTGCTGTTTGAGTTTAAAAATTCGCTTGTAGATGGGCTTTCGGTAAAGAAACTGCAGATACAGCGCAGGATAAAGCAAGTAATTGGTCAGTAGCGTAGGAGTTGTAAATTGTATGTCATCAATAATCAATGTTTGGTTGGCCCGATTGACCAAACGATGGCGGTGTTTCCAAGTTTTGAGAAAAAAAGGTAATTTTATGCCTTCATCTACAAAATAGATTTCATCATTGGTAGCTTGGTCGTCTGTGATGTCGCTAATCCAAGTTTGCTTGAAAAAGATGAAGTTCAGTTCCAATACCACTTTATCTCCTTTTTTACAACCACCAAACTCTTTAAGTACTACAGGAGGAAAGGGAGGATTGAGTTTTAGAAATAGCTCACGCGTGAAGCCTTCAATGACTGAGCTAGGGGCTTGTTCTACCAAGGTTTTAATGACGATGCGCATGGAGTATAGAATTGTTTGCTGTATAAGCCAAAAAAAGATTAGATTGTTTTGATTAAAGTATCAAGGCAGTATTGCCTTGATACTTTTTGGCCGTAGAGATTTAATGCACTAATTTATACAAAGCCCTCATGTAGCCATAGTGCATGGTCTCATGTACATTGTTAAAGCTAAGTGCTTCTTCTATGGAGGTAAGTTCTACCCTGAAGCTGGTCATGTAAGGTGTATAATTCTTAAAGACACCTTCTTTTAAATCTTGATGGGTACTTTCTATCAGACTCAGAGCGAGTTGTTTTATAAGCGTTATTTCTTCTTTGGAAGCATCTTGTTCAGGGGCAGTACCTTTGCGGTAGCGTTGTATGAGGTCTTCACTCACGGCACAGTCTAAGCCTGAAAGTTTGTAGCAAAGCAATTGCTGTGTAACTACGAGGTGTCCTAAGTTCCAAATAAGGTTATTGTTAAATTTTTCAGGAATAAGATTGAGTTGTTCTGTTGAAAGATTTTCTATCAAAGCTAACGTATTTTCGCGTGAAACTTTGAGGATTTCTAGGTATTGCATAATGAAATGAAAAATGAATTTTAAATTAGTACAACACAATTTTTGAACTTAGGTTAGGTATGTACTTCTTTTATTCAAAAACAGCATTCTTTAGATAGCATAAGGAATACTTACGTTTCGCTGATTTCGAAACCCACAAAAAACAATTTAAGGGAATAAGCCTCAATACGCATTATGTTGGGTACTAATTTAAACAAAATAAATTATTTTTTAAACATTAAGAGATTCAAGATTTTAAGACTCGAGAACAGGTGAAATTTAATTCTGTATTTACCTATTCTTGCATGCTATTTTCTTAATCTAAACCCATCAAATAGCCCTCGAGTGGCTGTGAATTTTTGAGGCGAAATACCACTTTCTTGCTTTTTTCTAATCTAGGTAGTAATTCTTCTGCCATGTATGGTGTAAAATGAATTTTGATAGGGATATTGCCATACAAGTTGAGGGTGATATTCCCTTCTGATTCTTCTCCAATTTTCACAAAATCTTCTTTGATGACCGTACCGATTGCTTTGCTACCTTCTTCTCTGATTTTGCTGAAAGGTTTGTATGCCAAAAACCAAGTCTCTTTGCCAATTATTTTTTTGATTTCATTGAAACTGGTTTTGAAACCACCTGCACAATCATTTTTGATGAAGTAGGGTCTGATTTTATCTTCAATAGCTTGTGTTTGGTTTTCTGTGATGGTCCATTCCATACCAAAACCTACTTCAACTCTTACTTCCGCTTCTTTTTTTGCAAAGCAAACCAATATTCCACTGTTGATGGCATGAAAGCCAACCCCCAGTTTGGAGGCAGCTTCACGGCTCACTTCTCTGATGCCTCGCCCGTCAAGATTATCAATGGTATAAAACACAATCTGTACATTGGTTTGCTCTTCAAATTTTTTGGAGAGTCCATCAAGTTTTTCTTCCTCAGTAGAAGAAAGTACATCGGCTAAATCAATGCTGTAGTCTCGCTCTTGTACACCTTTGCTTTGGGCGTGTAAAAATGAGAAATAAACAAGAGAAAAATAAATTATCAAGGTAAATAGTCTTGTGTTCATGGGTTAGTATGTCTAATAAAAAAATAAAATAGAATAAACAATGGTAAAACACATTTCAAAAAGCATACTAATTTTTGTAGAATCTTTCTAAAATTGAAAAAAAATCTCTTTATTAGAGCTTGTTCCCATTTTATGAAGTCTTATCTCAGTGCATGGTAACTTGAGAGAAAAATAGAAAAGTCTTACTTCTTTGATTGTCTGACAATTTTTGTGAGAAAGCAATGTATAGTCCTCTTCAGCCAAAAATTGATATGTATTTCTTATAAAATCTAATTGGAGGGAATTATAAAATAGCTTTGAGGCTGTTCAAGGAGTAAATAGTGGTGGACTGAGAGCTTGCCACCACTTATTTCTACAAGAATTGTTAAGGAGCCTTACTTTACTTGTTTTTTTTCTTGAGCCAATTAGTATATTTTTTGTCATTCACCATAGCAGGGCTTGGAAACCCTGACAAGCCCGAGCAGCTAGGTGCTTCATAGTCGGTGCGTACCAAAAAGCCGAGGTGTTTGGCTTTTTGTTCACTGAAAAAAAACTGATAGTTAAGCAAGGCAAATTCCATTGAGTTGCCAGCATAAGTTGCATTACCAGCATAGCGTTGGTCTTTGATGCCAAAGCAAGCTACTAATTGTGTTTCCATTTTGATTGCAAAGCGTTCACTGTCATACTCACAAGTAACAATGCTCATTTTTTTGATACGAAGTAAATTAGCCGTAACATCAGGGTTTCCGTCTGCACAACAGTCGCAATAATCTACAATATAGCGCTCCTTCTTGAGCTTGGCAAGCAAAGCCTCGGCTTCGCGCTTGGACATGCAGTCCTCGGGGTCAGCCATAGCCAATCCACTGATAGCGAAGCTTATCATAAATAATATGAAGAATTTTTTAATCATGTTGTTTTTCTAGTGTTGATTTGATAATAGAGTAACGTATTTATATAGATAAAGTATTGATTTTCAGCTTATTACAATCTAGTATTCGAATACCTTGCAATCAATCAATTACTTACCCTGATAAATACCGTACCAAAGATAGCTCTATTTCTTGATTTTCCAAGTATGCTTGTTCTAAAGTGATGTACTTTTTTTTATGGCTCTCTGACAATTTTGTATGAAGCTTTTTGAACGCCTTTAGGCATGCTATCTTTGTAGAAATTGTGTAGAAAGTAAATACAAATCTCGTAGAAATGACATTTTCATTTGAGATTTTACGCTTAGGAACAGTAATTAAATAAATTAATCTTTTGACATTTGTAAGTTATTGATAGTCAGATACCTTCTTAAATTAACAATTGACAATTAATAACTCACCACTCCATACAGCATTTTTACGCATAATTATTTTAATTCTCTATAAAGATTTCAACTCTGCCAGGATTTTTTAAGAAAATATTTGGCATCTATTGAGAAAATGACACAAAAATTATCAGAGTACCTTGTTGTTAAAGACAATGTAAATAATAATTTCGGTTATTTCAACTCATAAGTTGCTGATAATGATAGCTTTAAAGAATCACAATTCATAATTTACACTTTCCTAAATCAAGTCTGCATCTTGATTCTGCCGTACTAAGATTTGACGCTCCAGCTCGGCATACCAAGACTCGCCATATCTACGGATAAGAGGAGCTTTAAGAAATTTATAAATAGGAACAGCCAGCGATTGCCCCAGCTTGCAGGCTGGGCTGCAGATGTGCCATCGGCTGTAGTTGAGTGCTTCTTCTTCATTAAGTTGTGTGATTCTGATGGGGTAGAGGTGACAGGAGATAGGCTTCTGGAAATCAATTTTTCCATCACGGTGGGCGGCTTCAATGCCACATTTTAAGATGCCCTTTCTATCATAATAAGCATATACACATTCTTTGTGGTTGATAGTGGGTGTAGAGTAATCGCCATCTTCATCTATGATGTAAGCCCCTTGTTTTTCTAATTCTGCAAGCCCTTTTCGACTGAGATAAGGCTTTACTTTTTCTAAGATACTCTCCATGATGGGTAGTTCGTCTTCTTCTAATGGGGCACCTAAATCACCTTCCACACAGCAAGCACCCCTGCATTTGTCTAGGTCGCAAACAAAAAATTCTTCTACAATGTCTTCGCTGATGTACGTGTTTCCTACTATAAACATATTTTGAATGATTAATTCCAAAAATGGTTTGGCTACAGCAAACTTGGTGCGCAAGCAAATGGTTCAAAAATAAGCTTGTTTAACTTCCTTGTAATATTTGAGGGGTTTCGTAAGTCAGTGTTGCAGTCAATGCCCTTAAAAAGTGAACATGGTACTGAGTTTTTGAAGTTTAGCTTATGCTCAATGCTCATACAATCAACAAAAAATATCCATCTATTGATATTAGCTATGTACCTTATACTTAGCAATAGAGTGATAATTCTTAGGTTTCATCTTCTGATACATATAAGAAGTAATGTTATTTTTAAAATAACTTTTACAATAACAAAATGCTTCAGCAAATACAAAACTCTTATAAGAAAATAAACTAGACAACGCTTATGCCTTTTATGGTGTCTAAATTAGGGCATTAAGATAACCACAACAAAAACACAATAACTTTGTAAAACTTTCAAAAGTCTGTTTCTAAAAAATATACTTACGTTTCGCTAATAATCAATTTTGCAAAAAAGATTTAAACATTATTTT
>CAYZQI010000046.1:0-30099 GCA_964480455.1 uncultured Cytophagaceae bacterium | reverse complement strand
TAGAAAGACAAAACTTTTTTTGTGGATTTTCCCCGTTACGGTAGCCCATAACATCTGTATAAACGCAGTCCCCTACGTTTATGGGTTAAAAGTTTCGTTTATATTCGCTCTATCTGAAGTCCTACTCAGCATAATAAAATTATCCGCAATGATTTCAGTAACATATTTCTTTGCACCTGCCTTGTCTTCATAGCTTCGGGTTTTAATTTTCCCTTCCAAATAGATAGTACTACCTTTTTTGAGGTATTTTGCAGCTACCTCTGCCAGGTTTCGCCAAGCCACTATGTTGTGCCATTCGGTTTCAGATTTGGTATTTCCTTCTTTGTCTTTGTAGCTTTCAGTAGTAGCTAACGAAAACTTAGCCACGGTATATCCGCCCTCCAGATTTTGTACTTCGGGGTCTTTACCTAAGTTTCCTATAAGCATTACCTTGTTCAAGCCTTTCATAATGCAATAGTAAGCATAAATTTCAAATATCCAAATTATCTAGCGGACTTTTTATTTGGTCAAATCCTTTGGTAGTAATGTGTGTATAGACTTCGGTAGTTTTGCTGCTTTCATGTCCTAGCAATGCCTGAATGTAGCGCAGGTCTGTGCCATGCTCGAGTAGGTGGGTTGCAAAGCTATGCCTCAATGTATGTACTGTTACCTTTTTCTTTATCCCTGCTTTCTGGCAAGCATCTTTGAAAAATGCTTGTACGCTTCTAGAGGTATATTTGCCGCCTTCTTGTCCCTCGAAGAGGTATTCTTTGGGTTTATAAATCTTAAAATATTCACGCAGCAGTATCAGTGCTTTGGGAGAGAGTAAGGTATATCGGTCTTTTTTACCTTTGCCTTGCGTTACCCTGATTTGTTTTCGCTCCGAGTCTATGTCTTTGATTTTCAGATTGATAAGCTCACTGATACGCAAGCCCGCAGAATAAATGATTGTCAAGATGGCTTTGTGTTTGAGGTTTTCGGTTACCTTTAAGATAGCAGCTACTTCCTGCTCGCTCAGTACAGTAGGAAGCGATTTTTCTTTGTTGGGTCTTTCTAAGTGATAAAACTTACGCTGCCCACCCAGCACTCTTTCATAATAAAACTTGATGGCATTAATGGCTTGGTTCTGATAAGAAGCCGATACTTTTCTGTCTATTACCAAGTACCTACAAAAAGCGATAATCTTTTTTTCATCTATTTTGTCTATGTCAGTAGTGGGGTAGTGGTTGATGAGTTCTTCAAAAAGGCTTTTGTAAGTCTTAATTGTATTTTCGCTGTAGCGTAGCTCTTTGAGTTTGAGTAGCATTGCTTCGGGGCAAGGGCGATAATTCAATGCCTCACTTGCCGACTTTCGTGGCACTTTGTCTGTATCAGCTTTCTCTTCTTCAAATCTAAGGTTAAGTCCTTCTGTTTGGCATATTTCTTTGATTTGTACCAAAAATTTATCCGAAAAAGGGATAGTCCACCATTTATTTTTACTGTCCCAGCTCCAGAAAGGCATATTTTTGATTGCCACTGTTAGGGCTTTGTTGTATCCAAAAATTATTTTTAGCCTTTTTGTAGGGGTATTCACCACAAGCACCTCCTTTTCTGCAATCTGATAGGTGGCTTGTTTGGTTTGTACTTCTATTTCTTGATGAATGGTAATTTTTGAGATTCTATCTTTAAAGTACTCCTTAATAATGTCTAGGTTTCCTGGATAATTGGGTACTATCCAAGCCCTTTGCACTTTATCCCATCTAGAGAAGCGTAGGGTAAATAAAAACTTTGTATCTATTTTGTTTTTGGGCAGTTTTAAGACAATTTTTCTCCCGATTACTTCAATCAATACCGAAGAAACTGTAGGCAAATCTATTGCATTAGTGATAGTATCTGTCAATACTGCATTTACCGCCTCACTCTTTATTTGAGGCGTAGCTGTCTGTTGTTTCTCTTTTTCTGTGGCATTTTCTTTTACTGCCTGTGTAGTAGGCTTATTTTCCTCTGCGTTTTTTTCTACCAAAATATCAGGAAAAAGCAATTTGAGCTTTGCAAATGCCTCTTTCTTGAAGGGTATGTGCCAAGCGCGGTGTGTCCGACTCCACCGAGCATCTTCTATTTGCTTGAGCAAGGCTACAAAAGATTGATTATAAGGAAAATCTACTTTGATTCTCACTTGACCTCTATGTATTATTTTTGATGCCTTTATCATCAGTACTTGCGTTTATTTTGCTATTTCAATGGATAAACGAAATAAAAAAACCAAAAAAATTGCTTAATGGTTTGCCAGTTACACAAACATTATTTGCAAGCTATTGCTGTAAAAGCATAAATTTTAGGTTTTAAATCGAAAATTCATCATTTACCATTAACTTTGTAGCCTATTCAAGGATAAATCCCTTGCTAGCCCATAGTATGAAAAAAGCACTTACCCTTAATCTAAGCCCCCAAGAGGCTTTTGAGCCACTATTGCTCAAAGCGTGTGTCCAAACACAGCTTAAATTATCTCAAGAAACAGCACAAAACCTTAGCATTAGGCTACTCAAACGCTCTATAGATGCCCGCAAACGCGACATCAAGGTGCATCTTCGGTTAGAAGCATACCTAGATGAAGTAGCCCCTTCACCATTTGAAACACAACAGCACTATCCCAACGTAAAAGATGCCCCACAAGCCCTCGTCATAGGGGCTGGTCCAGCAGGTATGTTTGCCGCCCTTCGCCTGATTGAGTTAGGCATCAAACCCATTATTTTTGAGCAGGGCAAAGATGTCAGAAGCCGCAGACGCGACCTTGCAGACATCAACAAAAAGCACCTTGTCAATCCAAGCTCAAATTATTGCTTTGGCGAAGGAGGGGCAGGTACTTACTCTGATGGCAAACTTTATACCCGCTCTAAAAAAAGAGGTAACATACGCCGTATTTTAGAGATTTTAGTGCGCCACGGTGCCGTAGAGGATATTTTGTATGAGGCACATCCCCACATAGGCACCAATAAACTCCCTAAAATAGTACAAGCACTAAGAGAAAGCATTGTGGAAGCTGGCGGAGAAATACACTTTGAGACCAAAGTTACTGATTTTGTGCTTGAGCAAGGCGAGCTAAAAGGGCTAATCACTGATAAAGCTGAAAAATGGAAAGGCATAGGGGTTATTTTGGCAGCAGGACACTCCGCACGAGATATTTTTTACTTGCTCCAAACCAAGAATATTTTAATTGAGTTTAAGCCCTACGCCATAGGTGTAAGGATAGAACATCCACAAAGCCTCATTGATGAAATTCAATACAAAACAGCCACCCGTGGGCAGTACCTTCCTCCCTCTGCCTATTCTTTGGTAACGCAAGTAAAGCACCAAGGCAAAGAGCGAGGTGTATTTTCATTTTGTATGTGCCCCGGAGGTTTTATTGTACCTTCTGCTACTTCGCCCGGCGAGCTAGTCGTCAATGGTATGTCGCCCTCGCGACGCAATTCAGTTTTTGCCAACTCAGGCATTGTGGTAGCCTTAGATTGGGAAGATGTAAAACCCTTTCATCAGTTTGGGGCATTGGCAGGGCTGTATTTTCAGCAGGCAGTAGAGCAAAAAGCCTTTGAGCTGTCAGGGCAAAGCCAAGCCGCTCCCGCACAGAAAATGCTAGATTTTGTCAATAAAAAAACTTCTTATACACTCCTCAAAACTTCTTACCAACCTGGCCTAGTATCTATGAAGATGGACGAAATATTGCCCGATTTCATAGCCCATTCGCTCAGAGAGGGATTCAGGCATTTTGGTAAAAAAGCCAAAGGCTACCTCAGCAATGAAGCCCAACTCATAGGCATAGAAAGCCGTACTTCTTCGCCTGTGCGCATTCCCAGAGATAAACTCACCACAGAACACCTCCAAGTCAAAAGGCTTTTCCCTTGTGGCGAAGGGGCAGGCTACGCAGGCGGCATTATGTCGGCAGCCATGGACGGCGAGCGGTGCGCCGAGCAGCTAGCTTTGATATATGGGTAAAATTAAAGAAGTAAAGCCTTTTCAACTGACTTTTTGTAACTTTTTCAGGTTAAGTTTGCTTTAGTATAGGGCTATTTAACCATAGAAAAACAGATAAATTATCAAACAAGTAAACAATCATTGATAGTCAATAAGTAAAAAATAATATGAACCCCGAACCCATACAATTAGACACCATAGAAGAGGCTATTGCAGCCATTAGCCGTGGCGAGGTCATCATTGTAGTAGATGATGAAAACCGCGAAAACGAAGGAGATTTTATCTGTGCTGCTGAATGTATCACGCCCGAAATTGTCAATTTTATGGCAAAAGAAGGCAGAGGTCTCATCTGTACTTCACTCACCGAAGAACGATGCCAAGCACTTGACCTTGACCTTATGGTGGGCAAAAATACCGCTACCCACGCTACGCCTTTTACTGTGTCGGTAGATTTGCTGGGCTATGGCTGCACTACGGGCATCTCTGTACACGACCGCGCCAAGACTATCAAAGCTCTAGCCGACCCTGCCACCAAGCCCGAAGAGCTAGGCAGACCAGGGCATATCTTCCCTCTGAAGGCACGCAAAGGAGGCGTATTGCGCCGCACAGGGCATACCGAAGCAGCCGTTGATTTTGCACGCCTTGCAGGCTTAAAACCCGTAGGCGTGTTGGTAGAAATCTTGAATGAAGATGGCTCTATGGCACGCCTGCCAGACCTCCGCAAAGTAGCTGATAAATTCGGGCTAAAACTTGTTAGCATCGAGGATTTAATTGCCTATCGCCTCAAGCACGAATCACTCATCAAGCGTGAAATTGGGATAGAAATGCCCACAACTTATGGTGATTTTGATATGGTAGCTTACCGTCAGCTCAACACCGATGAAATCCACCTCGCACTCGTCAAAGGTACTTGGGAAAAAAGTGAGCCTATAATGGTGAGGGTACATTCTTCTTGTATGACTGGCGACATCTTTGGCTCGTGCCGCTGCGACTGCGGAGAGCAACTCCACAAAGCCCTGCAAATGATAGAGCAAGAGGGCAAAGGTGTAGTGCTCTACATGAACCAAGAGGGACGTGGCATAGGGCTGCTCAACAAACTCAAGGCCTATAAACTGCAAGAACAAGGACGCGACACTGTAGAAGCAAATCTTGAATTAGGTTTTAAAATGGACGAGCGCGACTATGGCGTAGGGGCGCAAATCTTACGCGACCTGGGCATCACCAAAATAAGACTCATCTCCAACAATCCTAAAAAAAGAGCCGGACTGATAGGCTACGGGCTTGAGATTATAGATACTGTACCTATCGAAATCTTTCCCAATCCGCATAATGAAAAATACCTTGCCACTAAAAGAGATAAAATGGGACATACTATCTTAAAATCTGAAAGCAATACCACCGTTAGTCATTCAGAATAGTTTTTATCATCAAAAAAAACACAACACTATGAAGTATAGACCTCCTGTAAGTTTGATTTTCTTCCTCCAAATGCTATGTTTTAATGCTACCTTTGCACAAAGATTTGTGGAAAATTATTGGCATTATGGCACTGTCTTTTTAGAAGAAGGTGATACACTTACAGGAAATCTGAAATTTAGTTTGCAAGACGAACTCATACAAATAGATGCACCCACAGGGCTACAAACCCTTACAGCAAGAAATGTACTTGCTTTCCGGTTTTTTGATAGAATGGAGCAACGCGACAGATACTATTATGCACTGCCCTACCCAAAGGTAGCCAACTACCCCACTCCTACCTACTTTGAGCTGCTCATGCAGGGAGAACCCATTACACTGCTCTCAAGAGAGTCGCTTACGGTAGAAACTATGGTAAACAATAACCCTTATGCCATCAACCCAGGCGTACCCATAACACGTACTGTCTTGAAAACAGATTTTTTCTTTCTCTACAAAAGTGGTAAAATTACTCCCTTCAATGGCACAAAAAAAGGAATCTTGTACTTGCTCAGAGAACGAGAACAAGACATCAAAAAATATCTCAAAGAAAACAGAGTGAATTTTGAGAATAAATCAGATATGCTCAGACTTATAGAATATTACAATTCAAAAATTAAATAAAAACACATGAAAAAACCCACAATTCTAGTTGCCAATGATGATGGCATTACTGCACCTGGTATCAGAGTATTGATTGAGATTATGCAAGAGATTGGCAAAGTAGTGGTAGTTGCACCCGATAGTCCCCAATCAGGTATGGGGCATGCCATCACCATAGGCAACGCACTCCGCCTAGATGAAAATGATATTTTTGAAGGCGTAGAAGCCTACGAATGTTCTGGCACACCTGCCGACTGTGTGAAACTCGCCAAACATCATATTTTCAAAAATAGCAGACCAGACCTCGTAGTGAGTGGTATTAATCACGGCAGCAACTCTTCTATCAGCGTAATTTACTCAGGCACGATGTCGGCAGCCATGGAAGCAGCCATAGAAGGCATACCCTCTATTGGTTTCTCGCTTTGCGACTACGGCCATCAGGCAGATATGTCGCACGTAAAACCTTTCGTGAAGCATATTGCAGAGACTGTGCTCAAGAACGGAATCCCAGCCGGAGTAGCCTTAAATGTAAATATTCCTGCTAAATCTGAAGAACCCATCAAAGGTATTCGTATCTGCCGACAAACTCTTGGGCACTGGGGCGAAGAGTTTGACGAGCGCACCGACCCCTATGGTAGACGCTATTTCTGGCTGACAGGCAGTTTCGTCAATCGTGATAATGGACAAGATACTGACGAATGGGCATTAAGAAATAACTTTGTATCTATTGTACCTTGCCACTGCGACTTGACTGCCCATCACCTCCTGAGTGGTTTGAATGCGTGGGACTTGAAGATAGGAGAATAGCTAGCATTTCATCAATTTATTGATTCTTTGACAATTTTTGTGATGGTGTGCGATAAGATGAGCTAAATACTGTTTAGAACATAAATGCCAGCGGACTGGAAGTCCGCTGCTACAGATTCCCACAAAAATTGTCAGACAACCAATTTTTTTCCTTCTGTTGGACTCCATTCCGTTTTGGCATCCTCGTCTAGGCGTAATGCTTTTTCATATAAATACCCTTTTTCTTTCACTTTTTGAGCAAAAATACCATTGTAAATTGTAAGAAGAAGTATCTCCAAAAAACTTCTCTAGACGCTCCTTGAAGGCTTCCATATTATCCAAAAGTGTCAGCCCGCCCTTTCCATCGGCTGTATTGACAGTATAAACTGCTACCCCCCACAAACGCCCATCTGTATCTACCAAAAATTGACGCTTACGACCATTTACTTTCTTGTTGCCATCTATGCCTCTATCTTTTTCAAGCATTAGATTTAATTTAACACTCTGACTATCAACACTTAGCAAAGAAAGTGTATCAGCGCTCTGCTCTCTTTCACCGTCAAGCATATTAAGTTGGAGGTTAATCTTTTCAAAAGTTCCATCTTTCTTCCAACATTCAAAATAATAGTTTACAGCTTGCCAATGTGGATACTCAGAAGGTAAATCCCTCTATTGCACACCCGTTCGTACTATGAAAAGTATGGCATCTAATATACTATGTAAGCATAATTTTTTTCTTTTCACAAAAATATCTGATGTTTCGTCCCATTTAGCCTCGGTCAATTTTTTAAATTGTTTAGTCCTAATTTTTAAAGTTTGTTCACTTCAAAATTAGACACGATGCTCAATATTTAAAAGGTAATCAACGCACAAACAACAGAAAAACATTATTTCAATAAATCAAGTATTTTAAAATAAAATTTTATAACAAGTTCTTAAACACCTAAACCCTTGCTACTAATCCACGAAATTAAGATTTATTTTTGAGCAAAACAAGTTTTTTGTGCTTATTCATACAAAACCTGAATGGCAATTTGGCTATGCCTGCCTCGGTCATCTACGCAGGCTATTTTCATTAGCCCCTGTTCGGGAGTGAAGAAAACAGCTTCGGCAGGGGTAGCAATTTTATAAAATTCTTCATTTACATACCAATAGACACGCCGCACTTCACTACTCGTTTTGCATTGCAGTTGCATTTGTGGGCGCTCTTTGCTATCTATGATGTACTCCTTGTTGGCAGAGGGCGAGGTGATGATAGGCGCATTTTCAGTACTTTCTACAAAGCGTGTGCAAGCAGGGTTGTGTGGAGGGATTCGCTTGTAGGCCGTGTTGCTCACTTCATAAAAAGCCGATAAATCTGCCGAAAGATTGGGATAGTATTCTTTTTGATAGCCTTCTCTTGGCAGGCAAGTAAGGCAATAGGATATTTTTCTATCTTCTGAAACAAATACTTCTTTGAGGTGGTCGCAAGACTGCGAGGGCGAAATTAAGGGCAGGTATTTGTCTATGACCTGATTTTTGCAAAAATGATTGGGAACTAAGCCTGTTTCGGCACATACCCAGCGCACTTGCAATTCTTTGGGCGCACGAAACCAAGCCTTGGGGGAGTTATAATCTAATGTATTGAAGATTTCAAACAGCAGCGGGGTTGCCACTTCGCCTCCTACCAAGGTATTTACGCCTTCTCCTGTAAAGTTGCCCACCCACACGCCTACGGTATAGTGGGCATTAAAACCAATGCTCCAGGCATCGCGCCGGCCGAAAGAAGTGCCTGTTTTCCAAGCTACTTTGGGGATACGTAGGGTATTCTCAAAAGCATTGGGCATATCGGGGCGTTGGGCTTTGGTCAGAATTTCGGTGAGGAGATAAGTAGCAGCCTTTGAGAGGAGAGTGGTTTTTTGTGCTGTGCTTGTGGAATCTTTGAGGTACTGAGGAAATTGGTACTTACCTTGATTTGCAAAACTGGCATACAAACCTACTAGATTTTCAAGCGTTACGCCACAGCCTCCTAGTACTACAGAAAGCCCCAATTTTTTTTGGTCTTTGCTGATTTGTTTGAAGCCTGCTTTTTGGAGTGCTTTCAAGAAAGTAGGAAGCCCGAGGGCTTGCAAAATCCGCACAGCAGGGATATTGAGCGAGCGAGCGAGGGCATCTTCGGCAGTTACTTTTCCTAAGAAATCTTTTGAAAAATTTTCAGGTTCGAAGCCTCCAAAATCCATTGGCACATCAGCCAATACCATTTTAGGGGTCATCAGCCCTTTGTCAAAAGCCAATCCATACGCCAGCGGCTTGAGTGTGCTGCCGGGCGAGCGAATGGCTTGTATGCCATCTACCTCACCGTTGTTTGTCTTGTCGTCAAAATTTTGAGAGCCTACATAGACTTCCACAGCATGGGTTTTATTGTTTACCACTAGCACGGCTGCATTGTAGATGTTAAGGTATTTTAGCCTTCTGACATAATTTTGAGTGATTTGCTGTACTTTTTCTTGTTTTTCTAATACCAGATTACTGTGAAGTACTTCCTTATCAGGAAAATTTTTTCTAAGCCAAAGTGCAAGGTGTGGCACTTTTTGCGGGGCGGCTTGTCTATGGGCAGTTAAGATTTCGGCTTTGGCGTTGCGGATGGCCGTTTTAGGAAAAACGCCTTCTTGTGCAAATCTGTCGAGCCATTGATTGCGCGCTTGCTCAATAAAGGCATTGTTCTGACCTATGACCAGCGAGGTTGGGCGGTTAGGAATAATAGTAAGGCTTACGATTTCGGCGAGGCTCAACTTTTGGGGCATTTTGCCAAAATAGAGCAAAGAAGCTGATTTAATACCCTCTATGTTGCCACCATAAGGCACAAGGTTAAAGTAAAGTTGTAAGATTTCTTCCTTGCTGTATTTCCATTCTAACTGAAAAGCCCTAAAAATCTCCCAGAATTTGTGGGTGTAGGTGCGTGCCTTGGGTTCTAGTAGCCTTGCTACTTGCATAGTGATGGTAGAAGCCCCCGAAGTAGTGCGAAGGGCAAGTAAATTATTGAAGAAAGCCCTTGCCATGGCAAAAGGATTGATGCCAAAATGATAATAAAAATACTTATCTTCTTTATGAATGAGCGTGGTTTTGAGTGTAGGGATAATCTCGTGGAGCTCGGCTTTGATGCGCCATTTATCATCTTTGGTCAAAAAAGTATGCACAATATTGCCCTCTTGGTCTAGTACTACTTGTGAGTAAGGTACTTCTACTTTGAGCGGATATGCCCAATTGAGGCAAAAGAAAAGCAGAAAACAACCTAGCAAAATTTTTCCACCACCCCAAAGCCAACGTCCACTAGCAATCCAAGACAGCCACTGCGTAAGCCAAAGCGGGCTGCGGGTATTGAGCCAATGCAAAAAGATGAGTAGGTTTAGTCGCAAGTTTTTATTTCAAAGATAAGCAATTTTTTAATTTTTAGCCATTGCCTCGCCCAATGCCATCAACTTAACAGAAAATAAAGATTATAAATATTCATTGATGCCTTTTTTGACCAACAGACGTTCCACTTTTTTAAAAAAGTGGAACGTCTTATTACCATCAAATCCTCGAGTTGACAGCACTGACTGTCTCGTCTCAATCTAAAATACTCGCAATGATACAAACGCCTTCTATCTTATCGTCAGCAGCTTTTAATGGAAAATAATTGATTTCATAATTGCTTGTTTTTCCCTTGTTGGTGTGTGTTTCTATGATTTTGAAACGTTCTCCTAGCAGTACTCTTTGCAGCCTTGCTTGATGTATGGTGTGTTCCTCGGCAGGATAAAGTTTCAAAATGGGACGTCCTATTTTAATTTCTAAATCTTTTTGTTGGTAGTGATGAGTAGCTTTTTTATTAAAAAGTAAGATATTTTGCTGTAGGTCTGCCACCACAATGATATTTTCACTGCTATCTATGAGTGATTGATTGATAATTTGCTGTTTGGTGGCTGCTTCTTGGGTGGCGTAGATTTCTTCTAGGTTTTGCCTAAGTTCTTCTTGGCTGGCTTGTAGTTCTTCGTGTGCTTCTTTGATTTCTTGTTCTTTTTTTCTTCTATTTGTGATGTCTTGGAAGATAGCCACAGCATAGGTAATTTGCTGGTTATCGTCATAGACAGGACCTGCGGTTACTTCTAACAACATTCTTTTGTCTTCTTTGATGATTTCCATATCTTCTACAGTGCTAGAGTTTCCGCCAAGGGCATTGACAATGGGCATTTGTGTTATGGGGTAATCTTCATCAGTACCTGCTAGTTTGGCTTGATAGACCTTGGCGAGATTACCTTTTTCATCGGGCATGATTCCTTTTCCGAGCATTTCTTTGGCGGTATCGTTGGCAAAGTAGGGTTTTCCGTGGGCATCAATCACAAAGACCCCAGCGGGTACACGGCTCAAAATCTGGAAAAGCTGTCTTTCACTGGCTTTAAGTTGCTCCTGCATGCTTTCCAACTCTTCTAAGTTTTGTCTGAGTTCTTCTTCTTGGGCAGTAATTTGTGCATTTTTTTCGCGTAGTTCTGCTTCTGATTGCCGTGATTTCTCGATGGCTTTCCGCAGGATTTGCTCTGTTGAAATCAATTTTTTATTTTGTGCTTCCATCTCTTGTTGCTTAGCAAGTATGACGGCTTGGTTTTCTTCAAAGGCTTTGTTTGCTTCCATGAGGGCATCTTCTTGAGCTTTTCGTTCAGAAATGTCTCTTGCCACAGAACAACTACCAATTATTTTCCCATCTTCTCTACGCAGAGGAAAGTAATTAACTTCAAAATGTATGTCTATGTTATCTAGTTCAAAATGCGTGTAATCCATAAAATTTTCACCAGAGATTGCTCTTTTGTAAAGCTCGAGTTGATGCTCACGCTCAGCAGGGGCGATTAAGTCTAGCACGTTCATGCCTGGTACCACTTCTACACCATTAAGGGCATAGTTTTGTCTTACCTTTTCATTGACAAGCACCACTCTGAGGTCGCTATCTATTATTACAATCACATCAGGGCTGTTATTGATAAGCCCTTCAGTGATGCTTTGCTGCCTTGTGATTTCTTCTTGGGTAGCCTGCATCTCCTCCATATTTTGGCGGAGTTCTTCCTCCCGTGATTGGAGTTCTTCGGAGTGTTTTTGTGAATTTTCAAGTAGGAGTTTGGTACGTTCATTCACTTTAAGGTTAGAGATAGTTACGGCTATGCTTTCGCCTATTTTTTCTACAAACTCAATTTGGTAAGCAGGTATTTCTTGAAAAGAGGCCAATTCTATGATGGCTTGTACCTCGCCATTGGCGATGAGTGGCACAATGAGCAAAGCAGTAGGTTTTACTTCTACGGCTGCAGATACAACTTGTAGATATTCGGGCGAGATGCTGCGCAAGTAAGTCGTTTGTCGCTCAAGATACACTTGTCCTACCAGCCCTTCGCCAATTTCTAGGCGTTTTTTCATAAACTTACGGCGGTCGTAGGCATAAGCAGCCCTAAGTTCAAGAAAAGTATCATCTTCTTGCTCATCTTGGTAGATAAACAAAAACCCTTGCTGTACTTGCAGTATTTTGACGAGTTCAGTAGTAATTTTTTGGGCAAGTTCATTGAAAGTAGCCGTTTGTATTCTGAGTATTTCATTGAATTTGGCAATGTGCTGGTTTATCCATGTGCGTTGGTCTTCTTCATCAGAAAGCGTTTTGAGTTTATCGCGCATACTGAGCAAAGCTGTGGTGAAGCGGTCTTTTTGTTGCCCTTGTTGCATATCTGCCTCAAAATTGCCTTCTCCAATCTGATTAATAAACTCAGTGGCTTCTTTGAGTTTGAGGTTGAGGTCGTTGAGATAAAGAGAAAGTTGCTCGGTTTCGGCTGTACCTTGTAGCTGTAGGTTTTTTTCGGCGTTGCCTTGTGCCAGTGAATGCGAAAAAAGAGTAAGTTCTTTGAGTGAAAATACCACGTTACGATGCAGCCAATCATAAAAACCCACCATAGAGATAAGCAAAAGTAGCAAAAATAGGGCAAAACCTAGCCACTCAAACTGCTCAGGGAGTATCCAGCTCAACCCAAAACTTAGTAAAACCAAGATTATCTGAAAGCCAAAAAAAAGTGCAAGCCTTTGAGAAAGATTTTTTGCTGCTATTTTCATAGGTATAAACATATTTTGCTTCAATAATACGAATATAATGCCATTACAAAAAAGACAGATGATGAATTATGGCGAAATTCAGCAACTTTAGTAAAAAAACCTTCAATACTCAAGGTTACTGCTTCAAATCTTGGCTGCTTAAGATACTGCTGTATGGATTAACTTGCCATCTTTCATGACCAAAATCCTATCTACTGAGGAGTGCTGCTCTACGAGCGGGTCGTGAGTAGTAGTGATGAGGGTTTTACCTTGATTTTTGAGTGCTTCAAAAATACTCAATATGTTCATAGATGTTTGGCTATCAAGGTGAGCCGTGGGTTCATCAGCAAAAATCAAGGTAGGGTTGTTAATAAGTGCCCTTGCAATGGCTACACGCTGTTTCTCTCCACCTGAGAGGGTGTCTATCTTGTAATGAAGCCGGTGGTTTATCTCTACCAAGGCGGCAGCAGCACTGATTTTTTCTTTAATCACCTTTGAAGTATGTTTTGTGGGTATCAGTGGTACACCAATATTCTGGTAGGCAGTCATACCCGAAATAAGCTGGAACTGCTGAAAAATAATTCCAATGTTTTCTTGTCTGAAACGCGTCAAAAATTTTTCAGACCAACGAGAAACACTCTCGCCCATACATTGATAGATGCCCGAAGTAGGCTTTGCCAAACAACTCAGCAAGGTGAGTAAGGTCGTCTTGCCCGAGCCCGAAGCTCCTTTGAGTACAGTATGGGTATGTGGGGCAATGCTCAAATCGATGCCCTGCAAGGGTTTTATCTCATTGGGCTTGCCCGCATAATAGGTCTTTACTAAATTTTGGGTATAAATAATTGACTTTTGCATCAATGCAAAAATAATAAATAAAAAGATTTTTTTGTTTATTTGACAAAGAGGCATCTTCGCAGGTTTAAGTCTTCCAAGGGTGCAGTCAATTAATTTTTAACAATAAACAACCCCTTATTTTGTAAAAGCTTCTCTGTGCGTTCTATGATATTAGGTGGTTTTTTTACTCTGTAAAATATCAATTGTTTAGGCTCAAGGAAGCCCCAGACAGTAGAGCTTGTGTGGGCGTTGATTAGCACAGCTACAATAAATATGAAATATACAATGTGAAATATGAAATATTCCTTTACCTCAAAAAAAGTAATCGTTCACCCAAGTTTTGAAGCCATTCACCTGATTTAGTAAAAAACTTATTTTTGTACTATTTATATTTGACAGAATTATAAATCAAACAAAGAAAGAAAGGCATGGCTTCCTCTGAACTAGTATTGGCAACTTGGGTACTCATTGGTATTTATGCACTCATTACATTAGTAGTAGTAGTGCGAGGCGCGCTCAAAACCAAAAGCATGGCCGACTACGCCTTGGGTAATGTGGCTTTCTCGCCAGTGGCGGTGGGCTTATCGTTGGCGGCTTCTATGACAAGTGCAGCCACCTTTATTATCAATCCAGGTTTTATTGCTTTGTATGGTCTGAGTGGTGTGATTTCTTTGGGCATCGCTTTGCCCTTGGCTGCTTTGGTTTCTCTGTATGTACTTACCAAAGGTTTTCGCAAGCAGGGCGAGGTCATCAAAGCCCTCACTATGGCACAGTGGATAGGCAATCGCTACAAAAGTAAGGGTTTTGCCTTGTTCTTTGCTTTTTTATCTTTGCTGCTGATTACTTTTATTGTCTTGATTTGTGTGGGACTTACGGCCATTCTCTCCCAATCGCTCAACCTTGAGGCATTGCCCGTGTTGATAGGCATTATTGTTTTTGTATTTGGCTATATGATGTTTGGTGGGGCAAATTCTATGGTCTATACCAATATGATACAAGCCTTGCTGATGATTGTGGTAGCAGTGATTTTACTCACCTCGGGTTATGAGCATTTTAAAGAGGGGATATCGGGTTTTGTGGCAAAGCTACAAGCCATTGACCCTAACCTTACCTACAGCACCAACTCTGGCAGCCCTTTGTTTAGAGATTATTTTGAGATTATTTTTTGCCAAATCATTGTAGGCATTGCTATTGTCTGCCAGCCACACATCATTACTAAATCGCTTTTGCTCAAAAATGAAAAAGATGTCAATACTTATCTTCTAGTGGCTATCATTACAGAAATATTGTTTTTTTCTGTCATCTTTGTAGGTTTGTATGCACGTTTGCGCTTTCCTGACCTTACCCTGAATGGCGAAGCCCTTAAGATGGATAATATCGTCTCAGCGTATGTTGTGCAAGAGTTTTCAGTATATGTAGGGCTGTTGGTGGTGCTAGGTCTAATCTCGGCAGGGCTTTCTACCTTAGAAGGGCTGATTCAGTCGCTTTCTACTTCTATTACTTCTGATATTTTCAAGACGCTCTTTGGGGCAAGGCTTTTTAAGTCTGAAGAAGGCAAGGGAGGAGTAATTTCGGAGGTGTGGTTTAACCGAGGTGTAATCATTGCCTTGGCTTTTGTGGCGGGTTATCTATCTTATCAGCAGATGTTGAACCCGACCCTCAGCGTAGGTATTTTTGCTCAAAACGGAGTGTATGCTTATTTTTCGGCAGCCTTTGTGCCCGTGCTGTTTGGGACTTTTTTAAGAAATACTCCCCTGATTGCCCCTGTGATGGCTTCTATTATGGCAGCAGTAGTGCATTTTGGGACTTACTATGGGCATTGGACTTTTTATACGCAGCCTCCTATTGCCAATCCAGGTGTGGCTTCGGCATTGGCTATTCTGAGTTCAGTGATAATGGGCGGAATATGCTATGTACTATTCAAGAAGCCCAGTACTCAGGCAAATACACATTTACAAGAAATCAATCAAAACTCGTAACGCTTTATATTTTCCAATTTTAAATTCTATTTTTTAAACCTAAAATCCGATAACAAATGAAACAAGTATTCCTAAAATTCTCTTTATTGCTCTTGCTAAGTGCTTTTGCTTGCACTGTAGCTTGGGCGCAGACTGCCATTAGTGGCAAGCTTACAGATATTGACTCGGGAGAGCCTCTCGTTGGGATTAATATCACCATCAAAGGAACTTCTACAGGTACAGTCAGTGATGCAGAAGGCAACTTCTCACTCAATCCCAATAGCAAGCCGCCTTTTACATTGGTATTTTCTAGCATTGGCTATGCTACCAAAGAAATAGCCGTTACAGAAAATAACCTTGGCTCAATGGGCAACCTTGACATCAAACTGGGGCAGACTACTTTTATGGCTGATGAAGTAGTAGTTTCGGCTTCTCGCCGCTTTGAGAAACTGACCGAAGCACCGCAGACGATTAGCGTTATCAAATCGCAAAACATTGATGAATTACCTTCTTTCAATGTAGGTGAATTGATAGCACGCCAAAAAGGGGTGGACTACGTCCGCTCAGGCGTATTGGGTATTGGTGTGAATGTACGTGGCTTTAACTCTGCCTTCAATCCTAAGAACTTACAACTGACCGACAACCGCTTTTCTACTTTGATAGCCACAGGGCTTCCATTAGGTAACCTGAACACCGTAGTCAAAGAAGATATAGAGCGTGTTGAAATTGTATTAGGTCCTTCTTCTGCTTTGTATGGTCCTAATGCGGGCAACGGACTTGTGAATACCATCACCAAAGACCCACGCAGCTCAGAAGGAACCACTATGGCTTTAGGATTTGGTAATCAATCTGTTTTTACGGGTCGATTCCGCCATGCACAAGTATTGAGCGATAAACTTGCTTTCAAGGTAACTGCTGAATACACCCGTGGTGAGGAGTTTGAATATGTAGATACGGTTTATATTGGCTCTGGAGAAACAGCCATTGCACGCCCTGAATTAGACCTAGACCGAACTTTTGAGGCAATCCGTGGAGAAGCAGCTCTTTATTACAGCTTAAACGATAACTCTGACCTCATCATAGGCTACGGAGGAAGTAATAGCAATAATCTAGCACAAACCAATGCAGGGCGTAACCAAATCCGTGATTGGCAAATCCATTACCTACATGCTCGCTACGTGTCGCCTCGTTTGTTTGCACAGCTTTACCATACTTGGAGTAGTACCGACAGTACTTACGCTATCAACCAACGCACTCAAAACTATTGGGCTTTGCGTGGGGCAGGACAATCTGAGGGAGATGCTCGCGCCAACTCTTTTGGTAATGCGCTTTTTCAAGACAAATCACGCCGTTGGAATGCGGAGGTGCAATATAACAATAACTGGGGAGGCTATAATCTCATAGTCGGTAGCCAATATCAGCTAGACCTTGCCAATAGCAATGGTACTTATCTGCTAGACAATGGCGGTGAGAATATCTCTATCAACCAAATAGGAGGCTATTTTCAGCTTGATAAAGCCTTTGGTACGAGTGGCTTCAAAGGAGTGCTTTCTGCGCGTGCCGATAACCACGAATTGTATGGTTTTAACTTTATCCCCAAGGCTGCCTTGCTTTATATTCGTGATAGCGGCACCTGGCGATTTACTTATGGGCAAGGCATCACTGCCCCCACTATACTTAACCTAGAAGCCAATATTTTTGGAGGGCTGTTGCTAGGCAATAGCCAAGGATTTACTTTGAATGATGGCAGAGTAATTCAGCCGCTAGAAGTAGAAAAAATCCAAACTTTTGAGCTAGGCTACAAAGGTAAAATTGCTAACAAACTTTTCATTGATGCCAATGCTTACTACAACCTTTCTGAAAACTTCCTCAGCCCTGCACTTACGCTTACAGGTGTAACACAACGTGGCGACCAGCCCATTGAGGAATTAAGTGCTTTTGGAGGATTGGTGCTTACTTATGTAAACTTTGGAAAGGTAGATACTTATGGCTTTGATTTGGGCTTGAACTACTACCTCACTAACAAATTTAACATCGCCTTGAACTACTCTTATTTTGGCTTTAACCTAGATAAAGATGACCCTGCCAATGATTTCAGAGGCACCGGACAAGTATTGGATACTGACTTACCCATCAATACGCCTGCCAACAAACTTAGCCTTGCGCTTAACTACAGCAGCAACCGCTGGTTTGGTTCTATCTTTGCCCGTTGGGTAGAAGAATATGATTTCTTCTCAGGCATCAATGTGGCTGCAAGTACCAACCCTGATATTGTAGTGGGCGGTTCACCTGTGGTAGAAGATGCCCGTGTAGGACGTACTTGGAACTATGGCCCTCTAGGTGGTTTTGTAAACGTGGATATCAGCGCAGGCTACCGATTTGGCAATGGCTTACAGCTTTCAGGGCAAATCGTCAATGTATTTGATTCAGAAGTACGTGAGTTTGTGGCTTCCCCTGCCATTGGTCGCTTGTATTCTATTGAGTTCAAAGCCAACATAGCTCCTAAGAAAAAATAAGCAATTCTTTTCATTTCTTGAAAAAACCGCACCTCTGCAAAAGAGGGCGGTTTTTTTGGTACAAAGACCTTGTATTGGAAGCAAAACCTTCATAGACAGGACAAAAACAGCAGGCTGTATTTAAAAAAATTGTAGAAGTCTAAAAATTATGCTAATATAAAAAATCTTAAGTGAAAACATCAGAAATAATAATACATTGAAACAGTATCCTGACAACATAAAGTTCAAATACAACTGGCGCAAATATCAGCAGAAGGTGCTAGATAGCCTAACTAAACACTTAGCTGACAGGCACTTGCACATCATTGCGCCACCTGGCTCAGGCAAAACTGTACTAGGGCTTGAAGTGGCTATACAAATCAATCAACCTACCCTGATTTTAGCTCCTACGCTCGCCATTCGAAACCAATGGATTCAACGATTTTGTGAGCTTTTTCTGCAAACTCATCTCAGCCCTGATTGGATTTCTGTGGACATCAGGAATCCTAAATTAATGACTGTGGTTACTTACCAAGGGCTGCACGCAGCTTGTAATTATCTTGAAATTGGAGGAGAAGAAGAAAATATGCATGATGAATCCGAAGAAGAAATAGACACCCCCAGCACCCCTAAAACCCTAAATCTTGAAACAATTGTGAAAGGGCTCGTATCACAGAGCATCAAAACTATTATAGTTGATGAAGCGCATCACCTAAAAAATGAATGGTGGCAGACTCTCTCAAAGGTAAAACAAAGCTTAGACCCTATCATAGTAGGGCTTACAGCCACTCCCCCCTATGATGTAACGCCCAATGAATGGCAGAGATACATAAACCTCAACGGCCCAGTAGATATTGAGATTACTGTACCAGAATTGATACTCGAGGGTGATTTATGCCCTCATCAAGATTATGTCTATTTTACATTACCTACAGAAAAAGAAAATCAGGGAATCTTGGCGTTTAGACAAAATACTGAAAAACTTTTTCAAGAAATTAGGCAAGACCCAGCATTGGTGCAAGCCATCGAGAAGCACCCAATTTGGCAAAATCCTCATCAAAATTTAGAGTGGATTTACAATCATCTTGCCTACTATTCGGCTTGTTTGATTTTTCTGCACGCCAACCAAAGAGAAATTCCTACAACGCATTTGGAGGTTATCGGAGATAAAAATCTTGAAATTCCTTCGCTCAGTTATGAGTGGCTTGCTACACTTTTAGACTTTTATCTCTACAAAGAAAATACTCACTTCTCTGATTTTGAAGCCCATCAAAAAACCTTAGAAAATCAATTGAGAAGATATGGCGTGATTGAAAGACGGCAAATTGATTTTTCATACAACAAGCGGATTACTAATTTTCTGACCTCTAGTGTGAGCAAGCTCAACGGCATCAAAGAGATTGTAGATTTTGAATACCAGCAGTTAGGCAGTGCCTTGCGCTTGGTGGTGCTGTCTGATTTTATTCGCAAAGAGTTTTTTATCAATGCCCCAGAAAACAACCTAGAGCTCAATAAAATTGGGGTAATGCCTATTTTTGAGAAACTAAGAAGAACCAACAAAAACCACAAAAAAATAGGCGTGCTGAGTGGTGCTATCATCATCATTCCTGCAAGTGCCTACCCTACATTTGAAGCAAAAGCCAAGCAGCAAGGCATTACCCAAATCAGTACAAGCCCCCTGCCTTATGATAGCAACTATCTCTTAATCCATCAAAATGAGTCGATAAAGTATGCAATTGTGCACATCATTACTCAAGTCTTTCAACAAGGCGAAATAGAAGTACTCATTGGCACAAAATCACTTTTGGGAGAAGGCTGGGACGCACCCGCCATCAATGCACTTATCTTGGCAAGTTTTGTGGGTTCTTTTGTGCTTTCCAATCAAATGCGTGGGCGAGCCATCAGAACCCAAACCCATAATCCGACCAAAACCAGTAATATCTGGCATTTGGCTTGCGCCGACTTTACCTCACCTGCCACAGGCGGAGATGATTTTGAGTTGCTCAAAAGGCGTTTTAAAACTTTTGTGGGCTTATCTTTTGGAGAAGAAGCCAATATAGAAAACGGGATAGGCAGGCTGAACTTGCCCCAGCAAATACAACAAGCCTCCACTGTACATCAAAAAAATACTGAAATGTTTGCAGAGGCAGCTAAAAGGGAAAGCCTCAAAAAACGTTGGGAAATGGCACTCGCCACAGGGGTAAATCTTGTAGAGGAAATCAAGATTCCATTCCCTAAAAAACAAAGCTACCAAAGCATCAAGTCATTGTATTTTAAGAAAACAATCAGCAATTTATTGGCAACCCTAGGAACAAGTATGCTTACTTTTGCCCAAAATAGCTTTAGAATACTTGATAACTTAGCAGATTATATGAGCTCAGTAGATGAACTCTACTATGCACTTGGTGTAGTGGGTATTACAGCCGTGGCATTTTTTGGGAGACGCACCTACAAAGCTGGTCAAATTTATCTCAAATACAGAGACATTTCCAAAGACATTGCACAAATTGCTCACATATTACTCAATACATTAAGAAAGGCGGGTTATATTCATACTAGCCCCGACGCACTGAGGGTTGAAACCTCAGTAGATACACAAGGTGCTGTTTTTTGTCACTTAGAGGGAGGAAGCACCTTAGAGAAATCAACTTTTATCAATGCTTTGCAGGAAATCATTACACCCATCAATAATCCTCGATATGTGATTATCAGAAAAAGTACCTCCGTGATTCTTACCGAACAAAAAGATTATCATGCAGTACCCGAGCTACTAGGCAAGAACAGAAGCCTAGCAGAATACTTCAAAAATCAATGGGTGAAGCATGTTGGGGCTTGTGATTTGATGTTTACTAGAAGTTTAGAAGGAAGAAAAATACTACTTCAAGCCAGAATTGAGTCGCTATCAGCACGGCTAGATGGCAAAGTAGCACGCATCAATAAATGGACATAGCAAAGGTGAATGTTTATTGATAACCCCTCGAGGAACTGCGAGGCAGCACTTCTTTTCAAAAGTACTGCCTCAGTATTTAAAATGAGAGCGTATTGTACCCTACGGAAGTTTCAATGTACCAAAGAACATCTACCAAATGACAACTAAGCTCCAAAACGCTCAACAAACTCAGCTCTTTTTTGGCGTGCAAGCGGTACAGTCTTACCATCTTTGAGCAGTACTTGCAGGGTAGGCTGTTTGATAAATCCCCTTATTTTTTCAATATTAATCAAAAAAGAGCGGTGTGAGCGGTAAAAAAGTTCTGTGGCTTGGAGTTCGTCTTCAAACTCTTTGAGGTTGCGGCTTACCAGCTTGGGACTGTCATTGCAGAGATGGAAGTACGTGTAATTCCCTTCTGCCTCAAGGTAAAGAATATCACTGATTTTGATAAACATATCACTTCTGTGTCCAGGCAGGGTAATTTTCTGTTCGTCAAGATATTGAAATTTTTGGATAAACCGTTGGTATTTTTCAGATTGTAGCTTGAGTTGGAGTTTTTCTTCGGCTTTTTTGAGTGCTTGGCAGAGTTCATCAATTTGTAGTGGTTTGAGTAAATAATCTGCTGCTCCTATTTTGAGAGCTTGCAAGGCAAACTCTTCGTAAGCAGTTACAAAAATGAGCTCAAAGGGGTACAAGGTTTGGGGTAGAAAATCAAAAATCTGTGTACCCAATTGATTGGGCATTTCTACATCTAAAAACACAAAACCTGGCTTGTACTTTCCTATTGCCTTTATGCCTTCTTGGAGGTTACTTGCCTCGGCTGCTACTGTTACATTGGGGCAGGCATCAGCGAGCATGAGCCTCAAGAGTGTGCGAGCTTGTGGGGCATCATCTATGATAACTGCTGTTTTGAGTGTTTTATCAATCATTAGGGTACGGGTATAATTTTTATTTCAATAACAACCTTTGTGCCACAGGGGGCACCGTGTATGTTTTTCAAATCTTCTGTATGAAGTGAGATGTACTTAGGGTATTGTGCATTGTAGAGGGCTATTCTGCTTTCTATGACCTGAGTTGCGAATGAGTGGTGCGCTGCGGCTTGTGTTGTGCTTAGCTTTTGTGCATTTTCTCTGCCTATGCCGTTGTCTTCTACTATGATTTGGTAGCTATCTGTGGATATATTTTTGATAGATAAGCACAGTTTTTTATCCTCTTTTTTATTTTTGAAGGCGTGTTTGAACACATTTTCTACGATAGGCTGCAGCAAAAAGGCAGGAATTAACAATTTACTTGCCTCGATGCTTTCATCGGTCTGGATTTGATATTCAAAATTAGCTTCTAGCTGCATTGCTTCTAGTGCTATGTAATTTTTGAGTAATTGCAATTCTTCTTCTAGGCTAATCCATTCTTTTTCGGAATAGTTAAGTACTTGGCGCATAAAACTGCTAAACTTTCCTAAGTAATCTGTTGCAATTTTTTTATCATTTTGATAGATAAAACTTTGGATAGAGTTTAATACATTGAAAATGAAGTGTGGTTTGATTTGCGCCTTAAGGGCAGCAAGGCGCGAAATCCTAAGTGCGTGTTGCAAGGCAGTGCGCTCTGCCTCAGCGGCTTGTCGTTGTTTGAGTTGCCTAAGGCTGATATTGAACCAAACAACTCCAGCCAAGCTGCCCAGCACAAAAAGCAACACATAAAACCACCATCTTTCCCAGATGGGCGGTACAACTACAAATTGTATCTCTATGATTTCCTTGCTCCGTATTTGGCGATGGTCTTCGGCTGTAATTTGCAAAGTAAATATACCTTTGGGTAAAGGATTGAATAAGATTTGAGCATTTTCGGGAGAGAGTCTTTCCCATTTATCTTTGGGCGATAGCCGATACAAGATATTGTAGGCATTGCCCGAGGCCATTGCAGCCGCCTCGAGGCTTATTTTTACGCTTTGGTTGTAGTTAAGGTGGAAAAACCTGTGCTGTACTACTTCTGTGCCATCAATCCAAATTTTTTTGATAAATGCTTGCGGTGAAACAGCTCTCTTGGGCTTAAAAACCTCATTAGGAATTTTAAAAAGCCCCTCAGAAGTGGCTGCCCAAAGTGCATTTTGAGCGTATGAAAGCTGGTAAATCTCACCTCGCCCTAGCCCCTCTAAGGCTGACACTTTCACTACTTGATGAGGTCTTTGAATATCCCAAACTAGCAGACCTCGATTGCTGGCCAAAAAAATCTTTTTTTGGTGTAAAGCAACTGCATAGACCAAAAGCCCAGCCTGGTCTTGAGGCTTGTATATCAATTTTTGTGCATTGAGGTCATAAATTTCACCGCTGGCAGTAATACCAACCTCTGGAAAATGTGCTGAAAGATAACCTACTTTTCTAAAATATTTTTTTGGGTATAGATGTTTGGTGTTTTGTAGGTTTCCATTTATCTCTTCCAACAGCAAACAGCCTTTGCTGGTAGCAATCCAATAAATATTTTTGCCAGGATAATACCTAATGTCTTTCACCCAAGCAGTGTGTAGTTTCTCTATGATATGAAAGTTTGCGTTATTTTGTGCATCAGTAGTATGTGTCAAAAAAAGCCCTCTAGAGCTCCCAAGCAGCAGTTGATTTTTTGAGGGCTGAGGGAGTAGCGTCTTAACGGACCCCATGAAAGCAATGGGTTCAAAGTTTTGAAGTTTTCCGGCATAGATAGTATCTCCTACGTTAAAGTATAACCGATTTTGGTGTACCTCAAGGAGGCTAATATCTCCTTGCAAACTTGTAGGAAAAACTCGGTAATTCAGATTGGCCACCTCTAACACTCCAATCACTCCATTCAGAAAAGACATGTAAAGGTGTTTTTCTTGAGGCAAATAGGCCAGGTGGTTGATATGACTTTCTCTCGCCTGAAGAAACTCTTTGGGAAACCACCAAATTTTACGATTTGGAATAATTAGTAGGCCATTTTTGAGGGTAGTAAGCCAAAGCTGCCCATGTCTATCTTCTATCATATCTGAGAAGGCTACATCAGGGTAAAACTCTTGGCTTGTATTATTTTCAAAATTGTAAGCAATGATGCCATTGTAAGTCAAAAACCAAAATTCGTGTTCTCCTACTTGCTTGACAGCATTGATTTTTCGCTTTCTGAGTGCCTTGTAGAGTGCAGGACTTTTGAGGCTTACAAATTTTTTATCTTCTAGTACATAAATGCACTTGCCTAGTCTGTGTACCAAGGCCACCCGATTTTTGAGTACAGTCAAGAAAAAATTTCCTAGATGCGCATCATTGTCAAAGTTGGCTTTTTCTACGGTACATTTTATTTTTTTCCCGTCTTTCAATTCTACAATTTCTAGTTCGCTATGCAAGAAGGTTTCTCCTTGGTGCGCCACCATAGAGTTGAGTAAGGGGTACTGTTTTCCTTCCTTGTAGTCTATCTGATGTATCCATTGGTTTTTGTGAGGGTCAAACTTTGCCAGTTGGTTCGCATGCATACCCCAGATATTTTTTTGATGGTCTAAAAAGATACTTGGAAAACCCTGCTTGATGTTAGCACTAAATGTAGGCAAAACTTTTAATGTATCTTGCTTTCTGCTCATAATCTGCCCCCCAAAGTTGATAAAATACAAAGTGCCGTGGCGGTCTATGTTTAGCCCTGATATTTCTTTGGATTGCAGTTTTTCGGGTGCGTGGTACTCAAAACCGACACCATTGTATTTGTACAGCCCTGCCTCACAGCCTATCCAGATAAAGCCTTGCTGGTCTTCTATGATGCTGTATATCTCTCGTGAAGGTACACCCTCACGCTCTGTGATAAAATACCCCGAAGGCTGCTGTGCCAAGGCACAAAAACAGCAAGCATAATAAACTACACAAAGGGCAAAAATATTAAGTAGGTTTCTAAGTTTCATTGTCTTGAGGGGTGTTCAATAAATAGCCCACCCTATTTTTATCAGAGACTAGAGCCGTTTTTAGTACTTCAATTAATTTTTGATACTGAGCAATCTCTTATTTTGTAAGGGATTGTTCAATAAGTAACTTACCCTATTTTTTTATCAGGGACACTTTGAATTTGGTTAAAGTATATTATTTATTGTTTATTCCCTTAGTGAATTATGAACTACTAATTAACTCATTATCAATAACTTATGAACTAAAATTGTCAAAATTATTTTTTACTTTTTACTTATGGGCGTAAAATACTATTTTTTTTAAATAGGTTAGGATTTATAAATTTTTATACATAGTTTTGCGATGTATTTAATAACTATGCAAAGTTGATTTCTATATTAAATTTATTAACATCTAACTAAAACAACATGAGTACATACGCTTTATTAACCTTCATTCATGTATTATTTACATTATTTGCTGCTGTTGTGGGGCTAATTGCTATCTTTTCAACACCTGCGGGAAACAAACTGCACAGAAGAAGTGGTTTGATGTATTTTTACTTTTACATTGCACTTTATCTTGTGGCACTAATCATGCTTTTTTTTAAATTCAAAGCCTTTCTATTTTTCTCAACATTCCTATTTTTTTACTTGGTTTTTATGGGGTATCGCTCCGTCAAATACAAGACATCAGAAGCCACATTTATAGATTGGTCTATGCTTATTTTGTTATTTTTAAGCGGTATTGGACTTGTTGTTTATAGCATGCGCTTATTTAAGTCGGAAAGTATCGGGTGGCTGATTATCGCATATTTTTATGTGTTGCTAATACTTTATGTCATAGTTACAGATGTTCGCCATTTTAGAAGCATAAAAAACAATAAAAAAGTTTGGCTATCACGACACATGGAAAAAATGTTGATTTCTTATACTGCATTGGTGGGAGGCATAAGTTTGAGGATATTTCCATTGCCACAGGAGTATTTTTGGGTAATGTGGATTGCCCCATACGTGGTCTTCTTGCCTTTTGTATTTTTATGGGTGAAAAGGTACAAGAAAGACAAGAAAAACCTAAGCCTAACAACCTTCACTGCCACAGAAGCGAAAGTTTAGCATAGCAGACTATTTCCAGACTATTTCAGGGTAGGTTTTACCCTCTGCTACTTTACGTCTTCTGATGATAACTTAAAATGAAGCTGAGAAAAATAAAACTTATCTATTGTTTTTTGATACTACCTTCTGCAAGTGTCCTCGCTTGCATGGCAAGTAAAAAGGTTGCGCTACGAGAGTCCAAGCCTAGAAGCTTGAACCAGTGTAATGATTGACAATCAGGAGGTAGTAGTTCTATTTTCTCCACACAAAAAAGCCAAATCCAATGTTTTTGGATTTGGCTTGAGAGCTAATATAGAGAGTAGGTTCAAAGTTTATTCCGCTGTCAGGTCTATTTTTTCTATCTTCTGTCCATTGGTTTTGATAATCATTCTGAAGTGCTTGCCTTCTTTGTCAGTATATTTACCTACAGCATAGCCCGATTGTCCTGAGCTGCCTTGGTGTTTAAATTCAAAATTAGTCAATGGGTGTTTACGCATAAAATCGCCTAAGATAGCCTCTGATTGGGCATTGCTTACAGATTGGCGCACACCGTTGATGTTGATTTCTACCTGTTCGCTGAGGTTGGGTAGTAGTGCATGGGCGTTGCCTTGCTTTAAAATATTGGCAAATTTTTGAAGCGCGTCTTCTTGTGCTTCGGCTGTTTGCACATTTAACAAAACAAATAGCAATAAAATAAAGGGTAGAATGATTTTTTTCATGGTCTTATTGTTTAAATTCATACTTACACACCTAAGTTCTTTTACATCTATAGAACGTAAATCCATTAGGAATAGGTCATATTTGATAAAAACAATTATTTATCCTACAATTGCCTACAGGCTGTAAAAAGCCCAAACACAATCAAGGCAAGTGCTATGAGGGTTTGTAAGCGACTTGTAGAAAGGGTGGGAAGAAGCCTACTACCCTTTTTCAGACCAAAAATATAGGCATAAAACCAAATCAAATCGCCTATGGCTACACCTACAATTACCGTGATAAGGTGAGAAGTATTGCTAATGGCTAGTTGGTAATAATCAAATAAGCCCGCAATAAAAAACCAAAGCACACTGAGGGCAACATTGGAGGCGCAGAGCAAAATACCTATCAAAAAGAATCTTAGTTTTTGGTACTGAGGAGCGGGATAGCTTGTATCTTCCTTGATTTTTTTACGGTTCTTCACCAAACTCATCAAACCTATGCCTGTCATAAGCAATCCACCTAAGATGTGCCAAAATTTACCTATATTGATGCTCTCAGCTACAAAAAAATAAGCTACAAAGCCCGCACTAACATAGAGCAAATCTATTACTATCACTCCAAATACAAAGAAAATTACGGGAGCATATCGGTTTTGTAAGAGTTTATGGGCTATCCAAAGGTTTACGGGACCCACAGGAACAGAAGCTACAAATCCAGCAAATATAGCAGCAAATAAAAGGGTGATTGTCAGTGAAAGCATTTTAGGTTTTAGAATGATGTATGTTTAGTAGGGCGCACTTTTGTCAGTGTCAAAATTAGATAAATCCGTATTAAATCCCACAAAATCACCTGTTTTTCTTCGGCAGACGGCTATTTTTTTGTTCATTCTACCCTTCCAACCTATGCCATTTCTAAAAAATAGCTTTGTGTCAGACCATACATTATTGATAAAATACCTAAACCCACTGATGCCTTGCCCTCTTGGTACTATCTCAAAATCACATTTATAGCGGCGCATTACTTCTTCTACACAAGGGTTGCCGAGTGAGAGTCCGCTTGCATCTCGTCTGAAAAGTAAAATAGGTTTGTAGCGTTTTACGGTTTTTAGGGCGTTTTTATCCGCATTGCTCACGCTTATGGTGATGTCCTTGCCCGTAATCATAGATTGTTCTTTGATTTTTTTGACTTGTGCGTTTACGCTCAAAAGGTTACTCAATACCAGCCCCACAAATAAAAACAAGTGTGTTTTGCCAAGACAACTATTTAAAAAATCTTTCATTACTGTTTTTTATGTATTGTGTTCAAAAATGTGTCCAGCCTTGTGCAGTAATCTTTACTTCGCTGCCGCCACGTGTTTTGAGCCAAAGCCCTTCCGACTTATCAACGATATAACCTATGGTACTAATGCCAGGGTGGAGTTTTATTTTTTCATACTCGGGCTGTGAGATAGTGAAAAGTAGTTCGTAATCTTCCCCTCCGTTCAGGGCGCAAGTAGTAGGTACTAGGTTAAAACTGATGGCTGTTTCATAGCTCAGTTTGTCTATGGGTATTTTATCTTCAAATACAAATGCGCCCACCTCAGAGTTTTTGCACAAATGTAGTAGTTCAGAAGCCAACCCATCAGAAACATCAATCATACTGCTAGGCACTAAGGCGAGTTCTCTCAATTCGTGAATGATGTTGGTGCGTGCATCAGGGCGTAGCTGCTTGGCAACGATGTAATCTAAGCCTGTAAGTTCGGGCTGCATTTCGGGGTTTGCCAAAAAAACTTCTTTTTCTCTGATTAAGGCTTGTAAGCCCAGATAAGCTGCCCCCAAATCGCCTGTAACGCACAGAATATCACCTTTTTTAGCTCCACTACGGTAGGCAATCTCCTGCTTTGGCACACTGCCCAATGCCGTTACTGAAATCATCAAGCCTGAGAGCGAAGAAGTAGTATCTCCCCCCACCAAGTCCACACCATAATTTTCGCAGGCGAGGTACATTCCTTGATATAGTTCTTCTACTGCCTCTACAGAAAAGCGATTACTCAATGCAATACCTACCGTGATTTGGCTTGGCGTGCCGTTCATTGCCGCAATATCAGATACATTGACTGCTACCGCCTTGTAGCCCAAGTGTTTTAAGGGGAAATAACTCAGGTCAAAATGTACGCCCTCTACAAGTAGGTCAGTGCTTACAAGGGTATAATCTTCGCCGCCATAGTCTAGCACCGCAGCATCATCGCCTATGCCTTTGATGGTGCTTTTCTGTTGAATGAGTGTATCTCTATTGAGTCTTTCTATCAAGCCAAACTCTCCTAGTTCTTTTAGTTCTGTTCTTTTCATTTATTTTTAAATGGTTAGAATTTTAGTCTCTACAACAAAAAAAACACCTAGTTTGATTTTTTTTATTGGGTGCACTCTTTTTATACTAGCAGCCAAGCTACACAGTCCCACAAGGCTTTCAGTGGAGCAGACTCTTTGTGAAGTAAATCAGGTCAATGAAAAATTAGCATACGAGTTGCGCTATTTTCAAACCGAAGAAGATGCTTTTCAGGAGCTTTTTGCAATGAAAGAAGTACCCAATCAAAGCAATCAATTACTGTGATATTTGGACTTGAACTATAAAGTTGCTATTTTTGAAAATATTTCTTGGCCTTGTAGTTCAACGGATAGAATAGGCGTTTCCTAAACGCTTGATCCAGGTTCGATTCCTGGCGAGGCTATTTTTTAATGCTGATGATATTTTCTCACAAGCTCTCCCAATCAATCACCATAGGCTGTCTTACGGGTATTTTCCTGAAATCAACAATGGCTACATTGATGTGGAGGGTGTTTCCTACCTTGAATTGTCCATAATCTTCGTGGATATGCCCAAAGACGTGCAGTTTGGGAGTGATGCTTGGCAAAATTTTCGCTAAGTCACGGCAGCCTGGGCGCAGACCAAAAAACGAACGGTCGCCTATGCGGTAGGCTGGGGTATGGGTGATGAGCAAATCGGTATCCTTTGGGATTTTTGCCCAATGTTGCTGGATAATTTCGCGTGGCTTTCGATTAGAGCCTACTCCTAAAAAGCGGGGAGTAACGGCTGAAGCCCATATTTTGATACCTTCAATAGTGATGCCTTCATCTTCTAAATAAATGGCATTGCTCAAGATTGCCTTGGCTTTGTCGGCTTGTTGCTCTAGCAGGTAGTCGTGGTTGCCTGCAGTTACTATTTTATAGCGGTGTGGCAGACTGCCCAGCCATGCATTGAAATCTTGTAAGACGTGTTCATCTTTACCTTTATGGCAAATATCACCTGCATAAATGAGCATATCCCCTTCTGGAATGGCTACTTGTCGGTGTTTTGTATGGGTATCAGAAAGACAAACAATTTTCATAAAGTACT
>CAYZQI010000045.1:0-30198 GCA_964480455.1 uncultured Cytophagaceae bacterium | reverse complement strand
TTATATTTGTAAGGTTATTAGATTGGTCATTTTCCATAGCGAAGGGTTTACAAACCCTTCGCTATGGAAAATGCAGCATTACATTTGGAACACTACCAAAAAGTAGTATTAAGCCTGGCAGGTACATAAACATTGAGATTGACCGCAATATTTTACAAGTTATCAGTGATTCTTTGGTGCACCTAGTCAGAAATGACATTGGGCATGGCTTAGAACCCGAAACTGAACGCTTGCAAAAAGGTAAAACAGCAGAAGGGAATCTACTGATGCGTGCCTACAATGAAAAAGACTTTTACTTTATTCCGTTTAGTTTTCTTTCATAGAGAAAAGCCCCTTTTTCGTGGATACTCCAGCAAGAAATACCTTGTGTTTTTGCTTCGGCTGCTATTGCCTTGCTTCGGTAGTAGCCATTAGAGGCATCTACAATCAAGTAAGGAATTTTTAAAGTCTGTGCAAGTGGCTCAAGCAGATAGAGTGCATTGTTTTGCAATACAACAAAATCAGGCTGACAATCACGGAGTATTGCTAAATCTTCTTCATAGAGCCTTTGTGAAATGAGAAGCCATAATTTTTTATCAAAATATAAAAAACTCCACTTATCAAAATTTCGATAAGCAAAAGACGCATTGATGGTGGCTGTCTGAAGATAGGTGTAGTTTTTTGAAATGCCTTTGTATTGCCAGTAAGGAACAAGGTTAAAATTGACCATACTTGGGTCTTCAAGCAAGGTAGAATCTTTGAGAATAAGATGACTTTCTTTGCCTAGCATTAAGTTGATTTGTGCGGTGCGGGGGGTATGAAAAATTACCAAAGATTGCTGTTTCTGGTTCTGAAAATAGCGTGTGCTGTATGAAATCTGAAATAAAAATAAGACAAATACTGCCCCAGCCAAATAATACAACTTGCGGTATGCCCACAACATCAAGAAAAAAATCAAAAAAACATATAAATACAGTACCTCCCAGCGGTTCAAATACAAGCCTGCACTCACCGCACCAGGTAGCTTTTGGATAAGTGCTGCCAGCAGATTTACAGCACTTATCAGTTGCTCAAATACAAAACCTATCCCATCACCTAGCAAAGGGATTTTGCCTAAAAAAAGTAAAGCTATGCCAATGCCCAATACAGGAAAAGCCATTGGCAAGACAAGTAAATTTGCCAAAATAAAATAATTGGGAAACTGATGAAAGTAGTAAATGGCAAGTGGAGCAGTGCCTATTTGTGCGGCTATCGAGACCGTAGTCAGTTCCCAAGCCTTGTGAAGTACGTAATTTTTTACAGTAAACCAGCGGTAAATTTTAGGTTGAATATACACAATGCCCAGCACTGCCAAATAAGAGAGTTGAAAACTTACCGAAGCAATCAAGAAAGGATTAAACACCAGCAAAATAAAAGCAGAAAGGGCTATGTTGTTGTAAATTAAGCCTCGTCTGCCAAAGGTAGTTGCTAGTAGTACCAACGAAAACATCAACACAGCACGCATCACCGAAGGACTCAAACCCGTAACAAAAGCATATATACACAAAAAACCTACTACTAGCACCAAAAAAAGGTATTTACCCCATCGCTTGTTCTTTTTTAGTGGCGCAAAAAGTGAGTTCAGCAATACCATAATCAAACCTACGTGCAGCCCTGAAACTGCCAAAAGGTGCATCAATCCTGAACCGGAATATGCTGTACGGAGCTCATCATCTATGTAATCTTTTACCCCCAAAAGCAAAGCACTGGCTGTGGCCAAGGCGGGCTTTTGGGTGAGATGTGTTGTCAGTATTGCCAGACCTTGTTCACGCAATTCATAAGAAAAATCAATGAAATGTTCTCCAATAGTGAGTGATTTACCCATTACTTGGTAATTTTCGGGTGCAAGAAAATGCTGATGATAGGTGTTTTGGTAATAGAGATAAGCCTGATAATCGAAGCCTTGCGGATTTTTGGGTGGCTCAAGCAGTTGAGGAGTACCTCTTACAAGTAATACTGAACCATAGCCTATGGTGCTATCTAGGCGCGTATTTTCTTGTTTTCTGAAATACACCATCACTCGCCCTTTGCTTGTTTGCCAAGTTCCTTTGTGAAGTACTTTTTTAATCACTAACTCTGCACGGTAAGACTTAGCACGTGGCTGCACTTGACTAATAATCTTCGCTTGGTATGCCTCAATGCTATCTAAATGTATGAAATGTAAAGGGTCATTTTTGGCTGTGTATTGATGGGTACGTAGCCCGCCAACTGCTATGAGAAATGTAACTGCCAACAAACCTAAAATAGTAGCATACTGCCTATGCTGCTTGGCTGAGAAAGAATAACAGCACATTGTAAAAGTAATCCAAGCCAACAAGCCGCCTACAATCCAAGGTATTGTATCAAGATTGAGAAATAACTGTAAAACAATCCCAAGTATTAAAAAGCATACCCAGCGTACAAAAATATAGGGTGTCCAGTGAAGCATAGAGCATATTGCATTTGGTGAAGAAGTTAATTTCGGCTTGTTTACTATTTTTAGTAAAAATACAAACTCTTCAAAAAAAACGCAATAAAAAATAGACTTTTTTTATCATTTTAGGGACGTACTTGGTTTGAGAAACCATGTCTTTGTGCCGTGCTCCTGAAAAACCATCAGGGAAGTTTTTTACAATCCAATCACCCCTTTCTTTGGTTCTCTTACAATTTTTGTGATGGTGTGTGATAAGATGAGCTGAATACTGTTCGGAACATAAATGCCAGCGGACTTTCAGTCCGCTGCTACAGATTTTCACATAAGTCCAGGCCTAAAATTAGTTTATATTAAAACCTGACAGGTTTTTCTCGCAAAAATCTGATAGTCAGCATATTAAACCTGTCAGGTTTCTATCAAATAATTAATTTTAGGCACTTAAATTGTCAGATAGTCCTTTCTTTTTCAAGGCATTTCAAAAAAACCTTCTGCATTAGGTACAAAAGGCTTTATTTCTTCTACTGCATCAAGATTCAATGCACCGTAGAGGTGTGGAAAGAGTTCTTCACCTCCCATTGTATTCTCAAAAACTATCTCGGGTATAAGTTTTTCTGCCTCAATGAAAAGCAAGACCAAGCCTTGTTGTCCCTTGTAGAACAGATGTGCTGTATTCAAAACTTGCGCCTCAGTAGAGAGGTGAATAAATCCTTCCTCTTGCAATGAAATCGCTTCATATACGCCTGCTTTTTGGGCTAATTCCCAGTCGCTCTGATTACAAATATGATAAAAATACATCAGTAATGATTAATTTTTAATGAACTCCTTTGCTTTTGCTACTACTTTATCCAGTCCGTTGAGGTCTTTTCCGCCGGCGGTAGCAAAGAAAGGCTGTCCGCCTCCGCCACCTTGAATTTCTTTTGCCAAGGTCTTGACCATATTGCCTGCGTGTAGGTTTTTCTCTTTTACTAGGTTATCCGAAATCATGACTGCAATTTGAGGCTTGCCATCAATGTCGGCTGCCAAAACTGTTACCAAGTTTTCTACTTTTGCTTTTAAGTCAAATGCCAGTTGCTTCAGTGCATCAGCAGAAGGCACTTTGATGCGTTTTGCCAAGAAATTAATACCCTCAAGTACTTCTAGTTCGCTGATGAGTTCATTTTTAAGATTTTGCACTTGAGCCATTTCTAGCTGTTCTATTTGTCTGCTAAGGTTTTTGTTCTGCTCTAAAAGGTCAAGCACTGCTTTTTTGAGGTCTTTGGGGTTCTTTAGAATTTCTTTTAATTCAGCCAAGAGTGTATCTTGCGCACGCATATAGGTCTCGGCAGTATCGGCAGTGATTGCCTCTATGCGGCGCACTCCAGCTGACGAAGAAGTTTCGGCAGTGATTTTAAACAAGCCTATATTGCCTGTATTGGGTACGTGCGTACCTCCACAAAGCTCCCTAGAAAAATCTGCATCAAAAGTAATCACTCGCACAAAATCGCCATATTTCTCCCCAAAAAGGGCAGTAGCTTTTAGCTCTTCCACAGCCGCTTGGATAGGCACATTGCGCCTTTCGTCGAGGGCAATGTTTTCACGGATTTTTTGATTGACGATGTTTTCTATTTTGGTCAAATCTTCTTCTGAAATCTTGGCAAAGTGCGAAAAGTCAAATCGGAGTGCTTTTTCATTGACTAGCTGCCCCTTCTGGGCTACGTGTGTGCCAAGCACTTCACGCAAAGCGGAGTGCATTAAGTGCGTAGCCGAGTGATTGGCAGTGATGAGGGTGCGGCGTTGTTTATCAACAGTTGCTCGTAGCTGTTGATTCTGTAGATTCTGTAGCACAAGGGCATGCCCTTGTGCTACAGTCCCTTGCGCTACAGACGTTACGGAGGAAATATGAATAATCAAATCATTTTCTTTTTTGGTATCTATGATATTGATGACTGTGCCGTCTTCCAATATCAACTGCCCACTATCGCCCACTTGTCCGCCTGATTCGGCATAAAAAGGCGTTTTATCCAAAACGATTTGATACAAAGTCGTATCTTTTTGTTTTACTTTTCGGTATTTTACAATTTTGGCTTCACACTCCAGCACATCATAGCCCACAAACTCAATCGTATCTGTAGGATTGACCTCTACCCAATCATCAGTCTCTTTGACTTGTGCATTTCTGGCGCGGTCTCTTTGGGCTTGCATTTCAGTCTGGAAGCCCTCTTCATCTATTTTCAGGTTATTTTCTTTGGCAATCAGTGCCGTCAGGTCAAGGGGAAACCCAAAAGTATCATACAATTTGAAGACCTCTGCACCAGCCAATATGCCGCTTTGGTTTTGCTTCATGGCTTCGTCTAAGAGTGTCAAGCCATTCTCGAGGGTTCTCAAAAAAGAATTTTCTTCTTCTCTGATTACATTTTCCACAAAATCTTTCTGCCCATCAAGTTCAGGGAAAACCTCTTTGAACTGCTCTGCAAGCAGAGGAATGAGGCTGTGCATAAAAGGGGCTCTGAAGCCCAAGTACGAATAGCCGTAGCGCACTGCCCTTCTGAGAATACGCCTGATGACATAGCCGGCTTTGTTGTTAGAAGGCAATTGCCCATCTGCTATTGCAAAAGCTACGGCACGGATATGGTCAGCAATCACACGCAGGGCAATGTCTATTTTTTCTTGCTCAGTAGGCTGGCTAGAGGGCGAGGTAAAGCCATATTGTTTGCCACATTGCTTTGAGATTTCTTGAATCAGCGGCTGAAAAACGTCTGTATCATAGTTAGAAGTTTTGCCTTGGATAGCCATACAAAGTCGCTCGAAGCCCATGCCTGTGTCCACGTGTTGGGCGGGCAAGGTGCGGAGCGATTTATCAGCCATTCGCTCAAACTGCATAAATACATTGTTCCAGATTTCTATTACTTGTGGGTGGTCGTGGTTTACGAGGTCTCGCCCAGCTACTTTGGCACGCTCGCTATCGGGGCGCAGGTCAATATGAATTTCAGAGCAAGGGCCGCAGGGACCCGTTTCGCCCATTTCCCAGAAATTATCTTTTTTATTGCCAAACAAAATGCGGTCTTCGGGTAGGTATTGCTTCCAAAGCTCTAGGGCTTCGGTATCTTGGGCAAGGTTTTCTTTTTCATCGCCTTCAAATACGGTAGCATAGAGGCGGTCTTTGGGCAGTTGATAGACCTCAGTGAGCAGCTCCCAAGACCAAGCAACGGCTTCTTTCTTGAAATAATCGCCAAAAGACCAGTTGCCCAGCATCTCAAACATAGTATGATGGTAAGTATCGTGCCCTACATCTTCTAGGTCATTGTGTTTGCCCGTTACACGGAGGCACTTTTGGGTATCGGCAATTCTGGCAGAAGGCGGCACAGCATTGCCCAAGAAAAAATCTTTGAATTGTGCCATGCCCGAGTTGGTAAACATCAGGGTAGGGTCATTCTTCAAAACCATAGGGGCAGATGGCACAATAAGGTGCTGTTTGCTTTCAAAAAAATCTAAAAATTTTTGTCTGATTTCTTTTGCCTTCATTTTTTTATTAAAATAGTCAATTGCTAGAGGTATTATTTGGCAAAAATAAAGAATCTTGTCTAAAAAAGAGAGAAGCCAAGTAAAATGTGGTGGGAACTCGTCAAATTTGATAGATTTGGGTGTTTTTACAAAGTTCCAGCAAATGAAATATCTTGCCAAGAGTAAAAATCTAGCAAATAATTTTAGTATTGATATAATTTATTGCTTTGGCTTCAAACTGAGTCTTCCACAAACAGTTATTGATGTAACAATTTTTTTAGAAATAAACTACTCAAAACTATGCACATCTTATTAACAGGCTCGACGGGATACATTGGTAGAAGGCTTTTGCCCGTTTTGGTGAAGAAAGGTCATTTCGTAACTTGCGTAGTACGCGACCCACGCCGCTTTGACTATGAGGATTTTGATGATAAATTCTTACAAAATATAAATGTTGTCAAAGGCGACCTCACCAAACCCGAAACCCTTCAAGGCCTACCCAAAGACATAGATGTAGCGTATTATTTTGTGCATGGAATGACTACTTCTTTCACCAATTTCTCAGAGATAGAAGACCAAATGGTGCTGAATTTTGCTCAATACATCAAAAATACCACAGCCCAGCAGATTATCTACCTAAGTGGTATTTCTAATGATACAGGGCTTTCAAGGCATTTGCTCTCAAGGCTTAAAACCGAAGAATTGCTCAAGCAATCAGGTGTGCCTGTTACAGTATTGCGTGCTGCCATTATCATTGGTTCGGGCAGTGCTTCTTTTGAGATTTTACGTGATTTGGTAGAAAAACTACCCGTGATGGTAGCCCCTAAATGGATTATGAGCCTTTGTCAGCCCATTGCCATCAGAAATGTAATTGACTACTTAGAAGGAATATTACTCAAAGAAGTTACCTACAACCAAACCTTCGACATTGGGAGTGATGATGTACTGACTTACCGTGAGATGATGCTGGGCTTTGCTGCCGTCAGAAATCTAAAGCGTTGGATTTATACCGTGCCTGTGCTTACACCCCGTCTTTCGGCACGTTGGCTTTATTTTGTAACCTCCACTTCATTCAACCTTGCACGAAGTCTGGTAGAAAGCATGGGCAATGATGTAGTCTGTGCAGATAGGCGGATTCGTGAGATTGTACCACTAGAACTACTTTCTTACAGGGAAGCACTAGAAAAAGCATTTCAAAAAATAGAGCAAAACGAAGTACTCTCAAGCTGGAAAGATACCATCAATGGCCCTATTCAAGAAGATTTCTTAGATTTTATCAAAGTGCCTAGCAATGGCTGTTTTAAAGACAAGAGAAGTTATGTTTTTGCACGCAACCCCGAGGAGGTACTAGAAAATATCTGGACTATTGGTGGCAATAGGGGCTGGTATTATGCCACTTGGCTGTGGGGATTTAGGGGCTTTTTAGATAAGCTAGTAGGCGGGGTAGGCGTAAGGCGTGGCAGACGTAGCCCCAAAGATTTGAAAGCAGGCGATGCCCTAGACTTTTGGCGGGTGATTCTGGCAGACAAAAAAAGCCGAAGACTGCTTCTCTACGCTGAAATGAAACTTCCGGGTGATGCTTGGCTTGAGTTTGAAATCAAAGATACTACCGAAAAAGGTAAGTATGAACTTCGTCAGCGGGCTACATTCCGCCCTAATGGGCTGTTTGGGAGAGCCTATTGGTATGCTGTATTGCCTTTTCACGGGTTTATCTTTCCAGGTATGGCAAAAAACATCATTAAATTTCAAGAAGAAAAGGTATAGTTGAAAAAAATATGCTTGCTTGACCTTCTCAAAAATAGGCACACAAAACAATTTATAGTTTTGTTAAATTTATAAAAGTAAAGCAACGTTTACACATCTTTTCACGAACTATTCATGTTTAAAGATTGATTGTAGCAATATGTTGAGCCATTACCTTAAAATTTCAGATACATTATATGCCTAGTTCTGTACTCATTATAGACGAAATGCACCCTTCCATTGAACCACTCCTCAATGAAATAGGCGTGCAAGTGGATTACCGTCCTAAAATTACTCGCAAAGAAACACTTGACATTATAGCCAACTATGAAGGTGTTATTGTGAGAAGCAAATTAACCTTTGATAAGACACTCATAGACCAAGCCGCTCAGCTACAGTTCATTGCACGTGCAGGTTCGGGTTTAGATATTATTGATGTAGAATATGCCCTCAGCAAAAATATTGAGGTATTCAATGCCCCCGAAGGCAACCGTGATGCCGTAGCAGAACATACCCTTGGACTGATACTTGGCATTATGCACAAAATCAACAAAGCGCACCAAGAAGTAAAACAACTTACATGGAACAGAGAAGACAATAGAGGAACAGAACTAAAGCACAAAACAGTGGCAGTGATAGGCTACGGCAATGTAGGTAGAGAAGTAGTAAATCGCTTGCAATGCTTTGGCTGCAAGGTATTGATTTATGATAAATACAAAACAGGCTTCAGCAACAACCAACCCCCACTCAAAGAAGCAAGTTTAGAAGAAATATTTGAAAAAAGTGATATTGTAAGCTACCACATTCCGCTCACACCCGAAACCAAGGGATTGGTGAATAGGGATTATTTGGCTAAATTTAAGAAGCCTATCCTACTCATCAATACGGCAAGAGGCGAACTTGTGCATCTCAGCGACCTCTGCCAAGCACTTCAGCAAGGCACAGTACTAGGGGCAGGGCTTGATGTACTAGAAAATGAAAAATTAGCTACCCTTACTACTTCCCAAAAAGCTGATTTTGAGTATTTGGCAGCATACCCACAAGTAATTCTTACGCCCCACGTGGCAGGCTGGACCAAAGAATCGTATATTAGGATTAATGAAGTGCTGGTTCAAAAGATACATCAAGTGCTACAAAAATAATTTGCTTTTTAATCAGAAAATAAGTAACAAAAAGGCTTTTTTAATTGTGTCTTGTTGCAGTTGTAATAAAACAGGCTTGAGGTAGTACTATATTAGTGAACTACGGTGTATAAGCACAAATAATTTTATATTTCCAAAAAAGCAATGATACAAAACGGTATTTGGTTTTTATTGACGCTTCCCTTCATAATTTTTGTAGGCTTTGTGGTCTTCAAATTCATGCTTGATATTGTACACCCTCCGCAGTACTTATCCAAAGCATACCAAAATAGATGGCTATTTGCAGCAGAGGTGTTGTTTACAGTTGTAGCCCCTGCTTTTGGGTTTATACTACAAAAAGAGTTTGACAGAGAATTTCCTTTCTCAAAAGACCATCTGCTTACTTTGATTTTTTTGGCGGTGCTAAGTGTGAATAGCTACTGGGCATCAAGGCTCTTTAAGGGTAAGCACGCACCCTTGGTAGATGCCCTCATTCCGCTGGGTATCTTGCAAGGCATTTTACTTAACCTTGCTTTTCTGTTGCATTTTGGTACTTGGATAGTACTTGGGCTTATTTTTCCTTTGTATGGCTTTGCATTGGTGGCTCCCTTGATAAATGTAGTTTTATTGACGAGAGAGCTATACTTAGGGCATCTTTTTTTTAGACGCAATCTCAATCTTGATGATTTTCAAGAAAAGAAATGGCTTTTGGTATTTTTATCAAAGGCAAGCCTTGGGCGAAAGTCACTACTCTATTTCATTTTATTGATGCCTTTTTTTGCCATTCAGCAGGCTTTGCTTGTGTTGCTAGGGCAAAGACCCGATGCGGCTGTACGCGTGTTTGTAGAAAGTTGTGGGTTTAATTTTTCTGACCCTAGTTTTTGTCCTCCCCCCTCAGGGCATTACTTGTGTACAATTGCAGCACACGGCAATCCAAGCCTTGTAAAGCCGCTTCGCAAGGGCTTGCGTTGGGGTTATCCCATTACTGTCAATCGGCAACTCCTCATTGCCAATGCTTTTGAGCAGTGGCTAGAAGAATTTGTACCTAAGACACACCATCATCTAAGAAAATTTTATGATTCGCTCAAAATTCCTGTAGATAAATGGAGCAGACTGCCTTGGGTGGCTAATCTGCTCTATCTCGTTATGAAACCTCTGGAGTGGTTTTTCTTGCTTTGGCTTTATCTTACTGATACTCAGCCTGAGAACAGAATTGCCCAGCAGTATTTTCCAAAAGCTAATCAATAGATAATTTACTTCAGAAAACAAAAGAAGTATTGGTGATTAGACAACAACCTCAAATCCCTTCTATTTCTTCCTCACTCAATCCAGTAGCCTGCACAATAACATTGACGGGTGTACCCAGATTTTTAAGGTTTTTTGCAGTTGCTAACTTTCCTTCTTTGATACCTTTTTCAATGCCCTCTTTAATGCCTTTTTCAATACCCTCTTTGATGCCTTTTTTGATGCCTTCTTTGATACCTTCCTTAATTCCTTCTTCCCTTGCAGTTTCGGTAACACCCATTTCAATTCTTCTGTTTTCTATGAAGCGTTGGTATGCTTGTTTCTCTATATCGGGCATTTGTTCATAGCGTAGCTTTGTTCTCGCTGCACCAATGCCTTGAGCAGAAAAGTTATCTGGAATTTCGCTTTTTTGCAAAAAATAAATCCATTCTTCAAATGATTTCTCTATTTTTTCCTTCTTGAAGTTATCCGCTTTGATGATGTAGTATTTAGGAAAAATATCAGATACTTTTTGTATTTCAAATTTGCTTTTCTGAAAACTAGAAGGCTGCAACACATCATTTTGGTTTACGCCAAAGAACTCACCTCTGTACTCGTAGAGATAATCAGTGCCTTGCCCCAAATTGAAGTACAGAATGTTGATAGAGTAGGCTTTCTTGATTTTGCCATAAGGCTCTCCTTCTTGAATGTATTGCGTGATTAATTTAGAAATGCCATACAACATACGGTGAAAATAGTCTTGCTCTGAGTCGTATTGAACTTCTATAAGCATGAGTTCGTCTTTTTCAGATTTTACTAAAATATCCACACGGTCATATTTGTCCATCACAGTCATTTTATTGGCTTCACTTTCTAAGATTTCTTGAATCTTAACTTGAAACTGCAATAACTCACTCAGAAAACCTTCTAGCACATCAAAATTAGCCTTATCACGAAGTAATTTTTTAATAGCCCAATCAAAACTCACATAAGTACGCATGTTTTCTAAACTATTTGGTTTAAGCAAATTTACCTAGAAATTTTGAGATTTTTGAGTACATTCACGTTAGAATCTACATTTTTAGTTGTTTTTCACGCTTATCCTATCTTGATTTCAAGACATAAGTTACGATGCCTCTTGAGGTACTTGCGGTTCGGCTAGAGCCATCAGGAATAAGGTAGGCTTTCAATACTGCTTGTCGGTATTTTTCAACAATGCTTTTATCTACCACTGTAGTGCCAGGATAGCGTGGTTTGACTGACATAAAATACCCTTCTTCATCTACCAATACATCAAAGATGATAGTGCCTTCGGTGTTAGAGTTGTCTTCTACCTTAGGTTCAGCCTCCCATTTCCAGCCCGATAGACTTAGTGAAGAACCTCCACTACCCCCAGCACCTGTGTAGAGTCCTTGTTGGTTGATGCCTGTTTCTTTGCCTTTATTACCAGTTTTATCTTTGTCGTCTCCTTGTCCTTCTTTTGCATCTTTTTCATTGCGATTGGTTACTTTTTTAGGTGGCGATTGCTTTTCTTGGGTATTAGGCTTGGGGTTGTCTGTATTGGTGTTGCTGGGTTTTGTATCCACACGTGTTTCAGAAAGCGGTGATTCTTCTGTGGTTTCTACATTGTCAGTACTTCTGTCTTGGTTTTGGTTTTGGGTATTTTCGGTATTGTCATTGTTGATAAAATCTTGGATAGGCACAGCATCATCTCCACTGCCTACCTCGTCTGTGCCATAGCTCACCTGCATGCCATACTCAAAATCAGGTGGAGGATAATCAAAAAAATTAACTTTCATAATATACAGCAAGGCAATCGTGCTTATACCTATCAGAAAGGTAATAAGCATAGCAAGCGTTTGACGGCGGCGGTCTTGTATTTCTTGTTTTTTGAGTGTTAAAGCCATTTTTTCTTTTTTTAATCGGTTCTGTGGGCTGTCTTTGCGCAGTTGATGGTATCCGAGCTTGGAGTGAGTATATTTTTACTCCATGGATTCTACTTTTGTGGCGATAGACACTTTTGCACCTAGCCTGTTGCCAAGTGAGGCTACTTTTACCACATGCTCTACTGCTACATCTTTATCTACATTAAGTACCAAAATCATATCTTGATTGCTGGGTACGCGCAAAATGGCTGCCTTTATTTCTTCTTCTATATTGATGGCATCTACTAGCACTTCATTGACAAAATACTGTAAGTTACTCGTAATGGTTACTTGTAGTTTAGGGGTAACTGTCGGGGCTTCTACGCTTGAGGGTAGATTAACGGGTAGTGCTGCGGGTGTTACAAAAGAAGAGGTAAGCATAAAAAATATCAGCAACTGAAAGATAATATCAGTCATAGAAGCTAAACTGAAGGTTGGGTCTATTTTTTGATTGGTTTTTATGTCCATATTGAATCATTTTTTGGCTAGGTTACTCTTTTGATTACTAAACAAAGATATACGAAAATTGATAAATAAATACCACAAAAGCGAGTTTTTTTTGGATTTATTATCTTCAAGTCAAGATACTAAGGCAAACTACTTGAGCTACTCTAAGGCTAAATTTGTGTAAACCAATGACAAGTAAATCAACAAAAAGTTGTACATAGCAACAATAAAAAAATCCATTACACTATCTTTTTCGTATTTTTATAGTAAATCAATCAATAGTAGTACAACAATACCACCCCGAAGCAATATAATGATTATGAAACTAGATTTGAACGTATCTGCACCAGTTTTTCAACTTCCTAGCGTATTTGGAGGCGAGATAGACCTAAGTAGCTACAAAGGCAAAAAAGTCTTAATTGCTTTTTTTCGTCATGCGGGCTGTCCTTTTTGCAACCTAAGAGTACATACTCTTTCTAAACATTATGAAAATTTTAAGCAAAATAACCTTGAAATGATTTTCTTCTTTGAGTCGCCTAGTGTAGTCATTGAGCGCAGTACCTTTCACAAAGATATTTTGCCCATTCCTATCATCTCTGACCCCGAAAAGACTTGGTACAATACTTATGGGCTAGAAGAATCAGCCGCCAAGTCGCGTATGAGCCATTTGACTTCTTTTTTGCAGACCACCATCAAAGCAAAACTAAAAGGTTTGCCTGTCCATATGATGGCAGGGGGAGAGTCTATGAATACGATTCCCGCCGAGTTTCTTTTAGATGAGCAAGGAATTGTTCGCCATTTGCATTACTCAGTAAGCCTCACTGATAGAATGAACATCAAAGACATACAAGTCTTTGCTTCTTCTGGCACAAAAACCACCTTGAATTAGAAAGACTACCTGAAACTATTTTTATCTTTTAGGCATAGCCTCCAGCTTGTTTGTGGAGGCTTTTTTTATCAGATTTTATATGAAAAGTATCAAAGCAATGGCTTATTTACATTCTCATATACAATTCTCTGACCTTCTGACGTGTGATAATATTCTGCCAATCACTGCCCAGAGCGTGATTCCACATATGGCTTAGATTTAGGGTAGTATCAATCATTTTTTCTATTTCAGCATCTGTCCAATCATCTGAGAGATTAGTAGGTATATCAATTTGATGCTTTGCCACCATTTCCTTAAATTCTGCCACACCTTCAGGATAATAATCTTCTAATTGATTGAAACAGATACAGTTAGCAATGCCGTGGCGCGTACCAAATACATAAGATAGGCCATAAGAGAGTGCGTGGCAGATGCCTACCTCAGAGTAAGTGAGGCTTAGCCCACCCATATAAGATGCCACCATGAGTTTTTCATCGTTCTCGAGGGTTCGACCACTGTTTTCACCCAAAAATATCTCTTTGCAAAGGTCTAAGGCTTTATAGCCATAGGCTTCGCTGAATGTGTTTTTGAGATGTCCTGTCATAGATTCTACACAATGAATGTAGCAGTCCATTCCCGTATAGAACCAATGGTTGCGAGGAACACTTGCTGTCAGTAGTGGGTCAAGCACAATTTGGTCAAAGACAGTCCATTCACATTTCAGTCCGAGTTTTTTTTCAGGGCCTGTGAGCACGGCGGTCATAGATACTTCTGCCCCCGTGCCGGAGATGGTAGGCACGCCTACGTGGTAAACTCCTGGTTTTTTGATAAGATTAAGTCCTTGGTATTGAGTTGAGCTACCCTCATTGGTAAGCATAAGACTCGTAGCTTTGGCAATGTCGAGCAGGCTTCCACCTCCTATACCTACAACCCCTGCGGGCGTGCCAAGTTGCACTTGTATTTTGTCGCGAAGAGCATCTATTTGTGAGGTTTTGGGTTCTTCTCCACCAGCATAGATGAACTCAATCATATCACCTGCTTCAAGTGGGATACGATTTTCTAGCTCTTTTCCTTTGAAATAATCATCTACTAAAAAGACCATATTGGGGGCTTGGGGGCTACGCTTAGGCGCAATTATTTCGCCTAGTTTATCAAAACTGCCCTTTCCGTAGGCACATTTTTCTACACTTCTAAAATTTTTGAACATCATTATTTTACTTTTGAATTAAAAAGAACCGATACAGGCCACAAAGATAGCGATTTCAAATGCTATCCAAATGCTGTTTGCTATATTTCTTCATCTTTCATCTTAGCCATTTTCTTGTTTACTTACCCATTATTTGTACCCTTTTTTGGCGAGCTTGTAGATTTTTTTGGGCATTTTGTCGGAGGGATATTCCAGTTGTGCTGCTTTGATAAATAGTGGTTTGGCAGTTTTCTTATTTCCTTCTTGGTAGTAGCTCAGCCCTAGTACATACCATAGTTCGGCATCTTCGGGATATTCTTCTAGGGCTGCTCTCAGATGTGGCTGTGCTTGGCTATATTGCTGAAGTGCTACCAATACTTTACCTTGCTGTGCGTGTAATGCGGTATTTTCGGGAGTTTTGGCAATTGCTCTTTGTAAATCTTGGCTTGCTTCACGGAGCTTACCCTGACTCAAAAAATAACCTGCTCTTTCAGCCAGCAGTGTAGCATTTGTGGGGTCTTGCGCTATTAAGTGAGAAATTGCCTGAATAGCCCCCTTATAGTCTTTGCTGGCAGCTTTGCAGAAAGCATTGAGAGCATAGTCGTCTAGTTGGATATTTTCGTGGTCGTAGTTAGTCAAAAAATCTATGTCTTTGGAGGCTGAGGCATATTCACCTGCCAAAAATCGAGCCTCCGCGCGGTAGCGGTAGTATAGGTATTGCTTAGGGGAGAGCCTTATAGCTACTGAAAAATCTTGTGATGCTTCTGCATAGTTTTGGTTGGCAAGGTGGCACTTTCCTCGCCCTACATAGAGCAATGGCACGAGCGAATCAAGCCGAATGGCTTGAGTATAATCTAAGATAGCCTGTGAGTTTAAACCCAACTCTCTGTAGCACTCTGCGCGGTAGTTGTAAGCCATCGCATAAAAAGGGTCTTGTTGGAGGGCTTGGTTTAGTAAGGGAAGAGCTGCTTCATAGTTTTTTTTGAGGTACAAAACCGCCCCTTGGTAGAATAGTGCATCTATTCTCTTGGCATCTAACTGGTAGAGTTTTTCAAAATCTTTTAGTGCCTTATCATATTCCTCAAGGTAAATATATGCCTTTCCTTGTGAGTAGTAGGCCTTTGCGTAGGTGCTGTGAGCTTGAATTGCTTTTGTGTAATGTTTTACTGCTTGTTCAAAATCGCCCAAGTGAAGCTCTATTTCTCCTTTCTCAAAGTGTGCTTTTGCAAATTGGCTTTGTGCAAAGATACCTTCAACACCCAACAAAAATAACACAAAAAGCAAGGTAGTAAGCCTTTTTTGTATTGAGGCGTGATGAAATAATTTATCTTTCTGATTGTGCATAGATTTTAGATTAGATTTTGCTCAAATGAACGCTTACCAAATCAAACAGGTTTAATAATTTTCAAAGCTAAGGGCTTTTTTTGTGCTTTGCCAATCAGCTTATGAGGATATTTTATTTGCTTTTCAGTATTCTTTTACTTTGAAGAAAAACTGGGAAGGTTATTTTCAAAGATTTATCCATACAAATTGTATATTTGCAATAAAAAATATCAAACCGAGGCAAAGATGCCTAATACTATGAAAATATATACTAAAACAGGCGATAGGGGCGAAACTTCGCTCATTGGAGGTACACGCCTCTCAAAAGCACACTTGCGCATAGAGTCTTATGGCAATGTAGATGAACTGAACTCATACATAGGCTTGCTGCGCGACCAAGCCGTAAACGAAAAAAGGCGCGACCTGCTCAAAGAAATACAAGACCGACTTTTTACCATTGGTTCAAGTCTTGCTGCTGACCCTGAAAAATCCAATCTTAAAATCCCTGATTTGAAAGAGGAAGACATTAATCTGCTCGAGGCTGCTATAGACAAAATGAACGAAACCTTGCCGCTTATGCGCAATTTTATTCTACCAGGAGGGCATCAGTCTATCTCATTTGGGCACATCGCCCGCACTGTTTGCAGGCGTGCCGAGCGTGCTTGCATTGCTTTGCAGCAAGAATCTTTTGTGGCAGAACTTGTACCCAAATACCTCAATCGCCTTTCTGATTATCTTTTTGTGCTTTGCAGACAGATGCACAGCGAACTAGAAGTAGATGAAATCCCTTGGAAAGCAAGAATGTGATAGCATCTTAGATGCATCGGTAAAGCCCTAAGACTTTACGCTTTTTCACAATCGTTACTTCAACTTAAGTTGGTACGCTAACAATTTTTGTGGGTAGTGCCTCATAAGATAGGTTGAATATTGTTCAGTACATAAATGCTGGCGGACTGAAAGTTCGCTGCATTAGGTTTTCACACAACCCTAAAATTTGACTAACAAAGACTGCCTTGCACACAAAAGATATTGCCGTGTGATGGGTCTTGGTTTACCTTGGTTTACCCAAAAATAACCTTAGCTATGGGCGGTAAAAGAAAAATTAGGCACTGCTTGCCTTTCGTGTTTTTTATTATTCTATTTTCTTTTTTCCGCTGTCAGTTACCAATTTATAGCCCACATACAAGCCTGCACCTATGAGAGCATATTTGAGGATTGCCCAGAAAATGCCCATGATGCTACCAACAAGCCCAAAACCGATAAAAATAGCTGCTATAATAATGATGGTTTTCAAAATATCATTCATATTGAGTAGTAGTTTATTACTGTTTTTATTAAGCCTAAAATTATGAAATTTATTTGAATTTTAAAAATTAAGAGGTCTATCATTGCATTCAATTGTAAAATATTAGCTAGACAGACTAAAATTAAGGTAATTTACAAAAAAATGTTAAGCGTTAAAACATATCAAACTATTTTGATATTTTTGTATTTAAAGATAATTGTAATAACAATTAGTTTACATATACTTATTTTTCAATAAAATAATAAATTAAATACAACTATGATGGAATGGATTTATCAGCCATGGCCTTGGTATGTATCAGGTCCTTTGATTACACTTACTATGGGCAGCTTACTATTTTTAGGCAGGACATTCGGCGTTTCTTCTAACCTACGCACAATGTGTGCAATAGTGGGCGGTAGTAAGTTCAGCAATTTTTTTAAATACAATTGGCGTGAAGATTACTGGAACTTGCTTTTTGTTGCAGGGGCTTTGCTAGGTGGTTTTTTGGCAAGCCAATACCTGCATGATGGTAGTGCTGTGGCGATTGCAGCACAAACAAAGACTGATTTACAAAATTTGGGTATTGCCAGTGATGAAGGCTATATTCCTACTTCTTTGTTTTCATTTGAACGACTAATGAGCGTGTCTGGGTTTATCGTTATGGTGGTAGGTGGTTTTCTGATAGGTTTTGGCACTCGCTACGCAGGAGGCTGCACCTCGGGTCATGCCATTACGGGGCTCTCAAATCTACAAATACCTTCTCTGATAGCAGTCGTAGGTTTCTTTATCGGAGGTTTGCTGAGTACCCACTTTTTAATGCCTTTGCTATTCTAGATAGCTCGGCTATGTGTGCTTTATGAAGTTTAAAAATTTTTGAATGAATTTTAATTGATGAAAGAAAAATGAAAGGTGCAATTTATATACTATTAGGCGTTTTTTTTGGAATTGTGATGAGTAAATCAGAGGCAATTTCTTGGTACAGAATCCAAGAGATGTTTCGGTTTCAGTCTTTTCACATGTACGGCATCATTGGCTCTGCATTAGTGTTTGGGGTTGTGTTGGTGCAGATTATTAAGCGTTACAATTTGAAATCTGTTGGGGGAGGAGCTATCAATTTAGCTCCCAAAGATTTTAGTGTGCCGCGTTATCTTTTTGGAGGGATATTTTTTGGGCTTGGCTGGGCATTAACAGGGGCTTGTCCAGGGCCTATTTTTGTGCTGATTGGGCAAGGTTATTTGGCTTTTTTGGTGGTTTTGGCAAGTGCTGTATTGGGTACTTTTGTGTATGGTTTGGTACGTGAGCGTTTGCCTCATTAAGTACTTCTTTGTATCAAAAAATACCCTTCAAAAAAATACAGACCTAGTCCAAGAACTACGTCTGTCTTTTTGTAATTGCCTACCCATATCTCTGGATAGCTCAAAACTGCTCTACTTCACCAAAGAAAAATGCGCCTTCAATGGCTGCATTTTCATCAGAGTCAGAACCGTGTATAGCGTTTGCTTCAATAGATTTTGCAAATAACTTACGAATAGTGCCTGGAGCTGCATCAGCAGGGTTGGTAGCACCGATAAGTTTACGGAAATCTTCTACTGCATTTTCTTTCGCTAAAATCATAGGAACGATAGCACCAGAAGACATATAGGTACAAAGGTCATTGTAAAAGGGGCGTTCTTTGTGAATAGCATAAAATTTTCCCGCAGTTTCTTGTGTCATTTTGGTCATTTTCATTGCCACAATCTTGAAGCCTGCTTCTTCAATCATTTTTATGATTGCGCCTGTGTTGCCTGCTGCTACTGCATCTGGCTTAATCATGGTATAAGTGCGATTTGTTGCCATATTTTGAATGTATTTAGAAGTGATTATTGATTAGATACAAAATTACATTTTTTTTGATAGATTGAGCAAAGAACTTACATATTGCAGGATTAATTTTTAACACAGCAGCAGTACAATAGCACAGGCAGAAGATTTTATTGACTTTTTAGTTATTCAGCAAACCAAAAAACACAGAGATTTTTTTATATCTACTATTGTAATAGCGGTAAAGATTTTCTAACTTTGCAACCTCATTCAAAAAACAATAGATAATACTTTTATTTATGACTTTAAATCAATACGAAACTGTGTTCATTTTAACTCCCGTTTTGTCTGATGAACAGATGAAGGACACAGTAGAAAAATTCAGAAATATACTCCTCGAAGGTGGGGCGGAGATTGTTCATCAAGAAGACTGGGGGCTGAAAAAACTAGCTTATCCTATCAAAAAGAAAAATTCAGGATTTTACACTATCATTGAGTTTAAATCAAACCCTGAATTTATCAAAACGCTGGAAACTGAATACAGACGAGATGAAAAAGTAATGCGACACTTGGTAGTCTCATTAGATAAATTTGCTGTAGCCTACAGCGAAAAAAGAAGGCAGAAAAAAATGAACGAATCTCAAACTGAAAACGAATAAAACTATGAGTTTACAAAACGAACCTATACACCGTAACGAAAATAAAAAAAAATATTGCCGCTTCCGTAAGCACGGCATTAAATATATTGACTACAAAGACCCTAATTTTTTGGTAAAATTTGTCAATGAACAAGGGAAAATCCTTCCTCGCCGCCTTACTGGTACTTCTCTAAAGTATCAACGCAAAGTAACGCAAGCCATCAAAAGAGCTAGACATCTTGCTTTGCTGCCTTACGTAACGGACTCTTTGAAATAATGGTATCACTCTGAGATAAAAATAACATGGAAATCATCTTAAAAGAAGACGTAACAGGCTTAGGCTATAAAAATGACCTTATAAGCGTAAAGCCAGGCTACGGGCGCAACTATCTTATCCCAATGGGGTTTGCAGTTGCTGCCACGGAGTCAAACAAAAAAGTGCTGGCTGAAAACTTAAAGCAAGCTGCCCACAAAGCAGGGAAGCTTAAGCAAGATGCAGAAATAATTGCCGCCCAAGTAGATGCAGTAACCCTTCAAATAGAAGCAAAAGCAAGTGAAAGCGGTAAAATATTTGGTGCTGTAACGACCATTCAGCTGGCAGACGCACTTAAAGTGCTTGGAATAGAAGTTGATAGACGAAAAATTTCTTTTGACCAAAAAGAAATTAAACTTATTGGTGAATATACGGCTACCGTAGATTTACACCGTGAAGTTAAAGCTACATTGAAATTCAAAGTAGTAGAAGCTTAATTGTTTTTTGTTGTTTTGTGTTTTGGAGCATTACTCTTTTTTAAGGAGTAATGCTTTTTTTTACCTTAATAAACGCCGCAGTTACTTGATAGTTCGGCTGGATTATAAAAGTTTATTAAGTGCCACTATGTACGCCTCTATCACTCCGGGCTGATTTCTTTGTTTTTCTTTTTCATAGCTCCGTAGCAGTTCAGGGTAGCTGTTCAAAAGCATTTTCATCTTTCTAGGAGTCAGTCTGATGATTTCTCCATTGTGCATGTCAAGTACCATCGCATACAATTGCCCTCCATTATTACCCACTACTACTGGGCCTATGCCTATACCCACACCCATTCCTCGGCGCATCATCCAAGCCTTGAAAAAGTTAAACCTTCCATAATGCGCTACCTTCACAAAATAATTGCCCGCCCTAAAATTGCGTGCATTGATAAAAAGATTTGTGCCATCGCTATACGCAAAGGCTTTGTTCTCACGTTTTTTGGTGTTTTCTAAAAAAATCAAATAAGAATAGCCCCAAAACTCTCTGCGCTGCCGCACAGTATAATTGGGCATATTGAGTGGTGTCTTGTTTTTAAGTTGATTAAAATTGACATACATCCCCTTAGGAATTGCATCACCGCCAAGGGCGTTTTCTAGAGGAGGTGTAAAATCCTCGTATTCTAAGTCAGATTCTATCTGTGCTAGCAAAAGCGAAGGTAAGAGTAACAAGCTACTCAGTCCTAGCAAAAATCTTAATAATTGGGTTGACATGGTTTTTGATGATTTAATTGACTTTAAATTACAAATTGATGACATTACATCTATCTAACAATTATTAAAGATTGAAAGTCTTTTTTTATGAAAAAATGATGCACGCAATTTTTTAGGTAAAGATAAGTAAAGAGTAAAAAATAACTTTTACATTTTTATTGCCTAAGTTATTGATAATGAATGTATTAAAAGCTCAGATTTCACAACTTATAACTCACATCTTACTAAGTGAGGGTAAATAGAGCAAAACATTAAATATCAAAAGGCAATTAATTGATAAAGTTAATTGCCTTTTGAGGTTTTTTGGATATTAGATAAAGAATCATCGTTTGGTAGATTTCCATTTGCTATCTAAGTAAAGCTGCTGAGAGTCTTTGATGGCTTGCATGGCTGCTTTTTCGTCATCCCAACCTTCTACGCCAACCTTTTTCTTTTCCAAGTCTTTATATACCTGAAAAAAGTGTTCGATTTCTAATTTTAGGTGTGGGGCAATTTGGTCTAGGCGGTAGATGTGGTTCCAGATAGGGTCACTTACAGGCACACAAAGTATTTTCTCATCAGGCCCTTTTTCATCTCTCATATTAAAAAGTCCTACGGGGCGCACTTCAATCACACAACCTGGAAAAGTAGGTTCAGTTACTAGTACCAATGCATCAAGGGGGTCGCCATCGCGGGCAAGTGTTTCGGGGAAGAAACCATAATCACTTGGATAATGCACCGAGGAGAAAAGCATACGGTCGTACCGAATCATACGATGCTCATAGTCATACTCATATTTATTGCGGCTTCCTTTTGGGATTTCTACCACTACATCAATGCTGAAATTAGTGTTGTCATCTTTGGGGGAGGGGACTTCATTTTTTTGTTGGCTCATATTATTTTTTAGGTTAGGATATTGAATAAAATTTTTCATTCTAAAATTAGATAAAAATTTTTGTTCAGGCAATTTTTTTGCGTAATCTCAAAAAAAAGAAGAATATTTTTGATTTAGTTTACAGATTTCATCAAAGAAATGATGTTTTTTAGGATAAGTATGGTGCTTTTTAGAGATTTAGTTTTTTCTCACAAACTAAGTATGCAAAGCATAGTTTACTAGCAAAGACACTTTCTCTGATTGAATAAAAACAAATCCAAATGAAAAGAACTGCGTTGGTTACCGGTGCCTCAAGTGGAATAGGCTACGAACTTGCCAAAGTAATTGCCAAAGATGGGCATGACCTTGTGCTAGTAGCACGCACCAAGAAAAAACTAGATGAACTTGCCAAAAATCTCAGAAAAGAATTTGGCATCAAAGTAAAAGTACTCCTCAAAGACCTTAGCCAGCCAAATGCTGCCCAAGAAATTTTTGAGACACTCCAATCTGAAAGTTATTCTATAGATATACTCATCAACAATGCTGGATTGGGTGCGCATGGTAAATTTATTGAAACGGCTTCTGCCCAAGATACGCAAATGTTGCAGGTAAACATTGTAGCACTTACCGAGCTGACCAAGTGCTTTTTACCTGCTATGATAGACCAAAAATGGGGTAGAGTGATGAATGTAGCTTCGGTAGCTTCTTTTATGCCTAGTCCACATCTTGCGGTCTATGCCGCTACCAAAGCATACGTGCTTTCTTTTTCGGAAGGCATCAATGAAGAGTTAAGAGGTACAGGCGTAAGCATTACAGCAGTTTGCCCTGGTGTAACCCAAACCAACTTCTTTGAAACTGCCAATGTATCGGCAGACAATGTGATGCGATTTGGTAATTTATTGGTACAAAGTGCCGAAGAGGTGGCCAAATCTGGCTATCAGGCCCTCAAAGCAGGTAAATCCGTACATATTACAGGCTTACTCAACAATCTCTCTGTAAACTCTATGCAGTTTGTGCCTCGGCAGATTCGTACCCCTATCACGGGCTTAATGCTTTCTTTCTTTGGCGAGCAGCCGAAGTAGGAATATTTAACCACTGTTGAGAGAAGTAACTGTGTTGAGCAACTACTTCTGTTAATTTCATAACTTATCCACTTTTGTGGAATACTGCTGTGGATAAGTTGTGGATAGCGGTGGATAGCTTCCGCTCAAATCTCAGGTACGCTGAGGAATTTTAAGCATTTGCCTTGTTTCTTCTATGCTGGCTATTTTTGCGCCAAGCATATTAGCAAGTTGTACACCTGCCTCTACACATTCGCCATTTGATTTTGCCATATCGCTATTAGGGAGGTAAAAATTATCTTCTAACCCTACTCTAAAACTACCTCCCATAGTAATGGCTACGGCTGCCAACTGCCACTGTTTTCGGCTAATGCCTATTACTTGCCAATGTTTGCCCACTGGTACTTGCTGGATTTGGTGCATGAGGTTTTCGGTAGTAGCTGGGATTCCGCCCAAAACACCCATTACAAGGCTATAAACTGCATTTTCAGGAATTAATCCCATGTCTTTGAGTGGCTCAGCATTGCGGATATGCCCTGTGTCGAAGCACTCCATCTCGGGGATAGTACCAGCTTCGTTCATTTTTTCTACAAAAAATTGCATATCATCAAAGGGATTGGCAAAGACAGCATTAAAATAAAATTGCTTTGCTTTTTGAGAATAGATGGCATAATTCATACTGCCCATATTGAAGGCAGCCATGTCAGGTTTAAGTGCCGTAATGTGTTTGATGCGTTCTTCTCTTGATATACCTACTGCCCCCGTAGAGTAATTGATGATGATATTGGGGCAGTGTCTGCGTACTTCGGCATGAATTTCCTCAAATACTTCTAGCCTCCAGCTAGGTCTGCCATCATTTTCGCGGGCGTGTATATGCACAATGCTTGCCCCTGCATCTTGGGCACGTTTTGCTTCTTCGCCCAGTTCTTTGGGTGTGTAAGGTATAAAGGGGCATTGCTGTCGGGTAGTGGCTGCCCCTGTGAGGGCGCAAGAAAGGATAATCTTTGTTTGTTTCATTTTTTTATAGTTTAATTCATAATTTAGGTAAAGATAACTAATCTTAGCATTTTATTGAAATGTAAAAAAGGAGCTACCTTCCCTTTGTGGGTGAAATAGTTTTAGGTATAAGGAATGAGCGTATTGTGGTAGTACAGATTTGTACAAAGATTGAGAAGAAAAAATAAGCTGCTGCAAGCCTTGAATCTTGCAGCAGTTGAGCAAATTAAAATTGTATTCCCTACTTTTCTAAGATTTTGACTTCTACCCTTCTATTGCGTTGCCTACCTTCATCGGTTTGGTTATCAGCAATAGGTTTTGTCTCGCCATATCCTTTGGAGGTAAGTCGCTGTGCAGAAATCCCTTTCTGAATGAGATAATCTAGTACTGAATTTGCTCTGTTCTGACTTAGCAAAAGATTATTTTCATCAGAACCTACGCTATCTGTATGCCCGCCTATTTCTATACGCATAGTGGGGTTACTGTTCAAGAAATCAATCAATCTTTTTAACTCGGGATAAGACTCTGCGCGGAGACTAAATTTGGCGAAGTCAAAGAATAGATTGTTCAATCGAATAATCTCATCTTTTTCAATAGGCACTAGGTAGAGGTCTTTTTTGATTTCGGTATATTCAGTAATCTTTTGGCAATCAATATTTTCACTTACGGCATAAAATCCTTTGGCTTGTGCCAAGAAGCCATAGCTATCTCCTACGGGAAGCACCAGCTTAAACGCACCATTGCTAGGGTTTGCATTGGCAATACCAAGCTCTTGGCCGCTGAGTAGCGACTCATAGATAATTTGCCCTGCTAGGGGTTCTTTGGTTTTGGCATTGAGTACCCTGCCTGAGATTAATACTGCAGGTTTTGGGCGTGCAGATTCGGGCAAGTTAATTCTAAAAATATCTGATTTGGCATTATTGTCTCCATTAGATGACATATAAGCATACTCGCCGTTGGCAGGAACTACGTAGTAAGCGTCCCAATTAGGGGTATTGATGCCCTTGCCTAGGTTCTGGGGTTCGCTCCAGTTGAGCCAAGTGTCATCTAGCCTGCGCGTGATGTAGATGTCATTGTTGCCCAAGCCTTTGAAACCATTGCTGGAGTAATACATGGTAATCCCATCTGCAGCCAAGAAAGGCCCTATTTCATTACCAATGGTATTGACAGGTGTACCAATATTTTTGGGGGCGGTCCAGGTATCATCTTCATTTTTAAAACTTACATAGACATCTTTTTGTCCATAGGTATCCGTACGCTGAATACAAAGCAAAAGCACTTTGCCATTGGGGGCAAGGCAATACTCGGAGTACCTGTTGTAGTTGTAGAAGTCTTCAATCTGTACGGTTTGCGGAATTGTCCAGCCTTGTCTTGTTCGTTTTGTGATAGAAACGCCAGATTTATCGGGGCTTCCGTCTGCCTTATAGGTATTGCCTACCAAGAGCGTATTGTTATCAGGCGATACTGAAATCAAGAAGTTATTGCCGCTGTTATTGATGGGATTCCCTAAATTTTTAGATTTTTGCCAAGTTCCATCAGCAGCTTTTTCAGCTACCCATATATCTTGTCGGTCGGTAGGGGCCACGTTTTCGGGGTGGCTTCCTCTTGTGTAGTAGAGTGAAAGCCCGTCGGCGGCAATAATGGGTGCCAATTCGGGTGCGTTAGAGTTGATATTTTCGCCTAAGTTTTCTTTTTTGAGTTGTTGAGAGGAACTACCTACAAATTTTGCCTCTTTTTGCTTTTGATAAACTTTGAGATAGTCAATAGATACTTTAATATTGCCAAAGAGTCTAAATCCAAAAAAATAGCCCAGTGGTTTTGCTTCTACGCTGGTAAACACCTTTTTATCATCTATAAAAAAGTTAGTTTGTGCTTGTTTTGCATCATGTTGCACTTTGAGTTTTACACCCGACTTATTTTTTGCAAAATTTACTAAGCTTGGGTGTGAAGTCCAGTCGCACAGAGTTTTACTCTTACCTCCATTGGTTTGAGTAATTTTAAACTTTCCGCTAGGGTTGATGTAGAATAAATTATTATTTTCTTTATCGTGTGCACCCCAGTAAAGCCCTATTTCTCTTTGAGTATTGCCCCCCAGGTATTGAAAGTGTGTCTCTATCACAAAATCGGCGGCAGTTTCTAGGAAGATATTTTGGTAAAAGGCATTCCAACTACTGTTGTCATTGTTGCGTTGGAGTGTATATTTTCCATCTTGTAGGTTTATAGTTACTCCATCATATTCAGTAAGCCATTTTTTCTCATTGTTATCAAAATCCTCTTCAAATAGGATAGGGAGGTCTTGTGCTACTATTTGAAAAGACATAAGAAGGTTCATCAATAGCACTACATTGTAAATTGTTTTTTTCATTGCTCAACAGATATTTTCAAGCCCTGGTATGGGCTTGGTGTTAAAATGATTTTGTGAGCAATATACTATTTTTTTTGAAATGAATAAAGTACTTGTATGAGTTTTTTAAATAAAACGAATGGCTTCTAGTAGCCTATTTTTTCTCTACAAGCTTTGTACAAGTGCTTATCTGACAATTTTTGTGAAAATATGTAGCTGTGGGCTTTAGCCTGTGGCCCTAGACGCTCAAACAAACTAAAGTTTATTTTACAATGTTTGCTCCACAAAAATTGTCAGAGAACCAACTTTTTGCTTTTATATAGTTCATAGCAAAGACAATGTATTGCTTGTATATTTGATAGTTTTTGTTAGCTTATTATTCAGAAAGCCTAACTGAGGAAAGTGTTTAAATAAGTTAATCTTTTATATATGTAAGCTATTGATAATCAGATATTTTATTAAACTAATAGTTGACAATTAACCACTAACCATTCCTAAGCTATGCCCTAGTCATTATTTAGCTTACTCATTGGGCGTAGCATCATCTTGGCTATCATTAAGGGCATCAAACCAAGCGCGTTGTGTGTCAGATTTGGGTGTGGGTGTATTGGCAGTTTGATGCGGGTTTTTACTCTTGGTATTTTCAATTTGAGCAATTTCATCTATCAAATCAAACTTTCTTTTAACAGGTGATAATTTCATGAGACAATAATTTTAGAGATTAAGGACAATTTGAATACAGCAATGATGTACTAAATTGTTTTTTGAATGAATTAAAAATGTTATACTACAACTAGATATTTTTATATCTTCTGCAATATATAAACAAAAAACGATATGTAACAAGTTTGGTTGAAGAAAGTTTTTGTTTATTCTATAAAAAGGTACAAAAGTAAGGCGAAATGCAGATTTCGCCTTGTAAAAATTAATCAATCTCTATCACTACATCTTCTGAGACGGGGTGCCCTACACAAGTGAGCACATAACCCTGCTCGAGTTCTTTGGGTGTAAGGGCATCTTCCTCGTCTAAAACTACCTTGCCAGAGGTACACCGCCCCATACACGCTGTACACATACCACTTTGGCAAGAGAAGGGTAAATCAATGTCTTGCTTTAAGGCAGTCTGCAAAATAGTTTGGTCGGGGGGTACATCAAAAGTATATTCATCACCACCATAAATCACTTTTACACTATAGGTACGGAGTTGGTCGGTAGGCATTGCTGCGAGCACAGCAGCCCTTTTTTCGGCTGCTTCTTGTGGGCTAACGCCAAAGCTTTCTTTGCGTAGCTTATCTAAGGGCAAGCCTAGTTCTTGAAAAGATTTTTCAATTTGTTGCATCATTCCGTCTGGCCCGCACATATAGTACTCGGTTTGTGCAGCATCAAAATTTGGCAGCCCTGCTAGTATTTTTTTTAGCATCTTGGTATCAATGCGTCCTTTGTAGCCTTTGTTCCAAAACAGTGGAGTTTTTTCTAAGATATGTACTACATTCAGTCTTTTGCCATATTTGGCTTGCAGATCTTCAATTTTTTGCTTGAATATGATTGAGTTGCTATCTTGATTGGCATAAATGAGAGAAACTTTTGAGTTGGGTTCTTGGGCGAGGGTAGTTTTAAGAATAGACATCAGCGGTGTGATACCACTACCTCCCCCAAGCAGTATGCGATGACGCTGTGCATTTGCATCATAGGCTGCGGTAAACATTCCTTGAGCTTCTACTACCTCAATGGTATCTCCTTCTTTGAGGTGTGTATTGAGATGATTGGATACCTTTCCGCCGCTTACTCTTTTGACAGTAATGGCAGGATAATCATCAACGCATGGTGAAGAGCAAAGTGAATAGGCTCTACGTTCTGAGCTGCCTTCTATGTTGAGAATTAAAGTAAGAAACTGACCTGATTGATAGGATAGCTTATTGTCTTTTGGGTGCTCAAACTCTATGACTACAGCTTGCTCGGTTTCAGGAATTAGCTTTCTTACTTTTAATTGATAATGTGTAATACTCATCTTTTTAGTTCTAATTAGGGGTTTTTGGTTTTGTTTATGAGTTATAAATTACCCTTACAACTAAAAAAGATGGTTCTGGTTTCAAATTAGGTTTTATCCACAAAAAAGGTTTTGATTTTTCATTTGCTGTTTGAAACTCTCCTGCTCTTTTTTTATCTCCTCTATTTTTTGTGCAAAACTTTGCGTAAGAGATTCAAGGCGTGTGAATTGTTGCTGTATGCCTTCTGTTTTTTTGGGGGCGTTAGAAGTTGATTTCATAGGTATAAAATTATTGAATTATTTGATAGTTTTTTGAAAATAGTTTTACTAACATCATACCATTGTAGTAAGTGCCTGAAAATCAAATTTCTATATCTTCTCTAATCAGTTATTATTCCCAATGTTGGAATATTACCTCTCTCAAAAAGTACTGTTATTTTAATTTTCAAGTACACCTAAGAGTGTATTATCGAGCAAAGTGTTACCACCTGTCAACAACTTAACAGAAGAAATAACCGAACTTATTATTTACATTTCCCTAAGGTAGTTGTAAAAGTATCCTAACTTACTCAGAATTGCTTGTGCAGTATTTAACCCTGAGTGAAAACTTTGAATTCATAACAGATAGTTATGAGTAACCGTTGTACTACATCTGAAAAGCATTATTTAAAATGATGACGATATACTTTAATATACCAACTGTTGTAGTATTCATGCTGATTGCAAATGGGATGTTTGCCTCCATTATGTTAATTCTTAAAGTAGAAAATCGCAAAGCTAATCGGCTTCTTTCGTTGTTAACCTTTTTCCTTTCACTGTGGTTATGTGATGCTTTCTTCCGAATATCAGGTATTTATGGGCAACAGCCTAGTCTTTATTTTCTTCCCATTTATTTTTCATTTGGGTTCGGGCCACTAATTTACCTTTATACCCTTCAACTGACTAACAAGGAACTTTCTTTTTCTTATCATAGACTTTTTCATTTCGTACCAGCATTACTTCAATTTCTTTTTTATGGCTATCTGCAATCAAAGAGTTATGCTTTCAGGCGTGAGTTTTGGTTAGAGATGCATCGCCCTTATACCTATGATATTGAGTTAGCACTAAGTTTGTCTTTGCTTTTGATTTACCTCATACTTAGCCGTACCCAGATGAGTCATTACAAACAGCAAATCAAAAATTCATTCTCAGACATCCATCGAATTACCCTTAGGTGGTTAAATCAGCTACATGTTGCACTTTTTGTGCTTTCATTTTTTTGGCTTCTTGAAACCATCGCAAGGTTTACTTGGAACTTTTACCCTATCACTCCTTTTTCTTCCATTACCATTGGCTTCGTCATACTTTTGATAGCTATGGGTAGTATGCTGCAAAAAGATTTGTCGCAAACCAAAGCAAACCTATCTGCTGAAAGGCAGGATAAGGAAAGCCCGCAAGAAAACCAAGAAGCGATAGACCCCAGCCAAGTGGAAAGAATACAAAGCATTCTTATTGAAAAAGAACTTTTCCTCATTCCAGATATTACGCTAAAGGAATTTTCTCAACACGTGGGGCTATCTCCGAGAGAGACTTCTCACCTCATCAACAAAGGACTTAATATTTCTTTCATTGATTTCGTAAACCAATACAGGATTGAGCGGTTTAAGGAATTGGCCAAGAGCCAGAAAATTGAGCAACTGAGCCTATTAGGAATAGCTTATGAAAGCGGGTTCAACTCCAAATCAACCTTCAATCGCGTTTTCAAAAAAATGGAAGGTAAAAGCCCTTCTTCTTATTTAAAAGAGTCCTAATACACGAATTGAGCCGTCTCAAAAGATGAATTGGGTCGCCCAGAAGTCTAAAAAGTTAAATATTTGCAACGAATATTAATTTAGGCTCTTGCCTGATTTCGGACTGATAAGTTTAGAATACCGTTTTTCATTCAAACTTAGCAACTAAAAAAGCTAAATTTTGGGTATCAGTCTATTTTGATATAAGAGCCAT
>CAYZQI010000044.1:0-30365 GCA_964480455.1 uncultured Cytophagaceae bacterium | reverse complement strand
TTATATCAAAATAGTTGGAGTTTAAGATAGTATCTAATGCTTGCGCCAGAGGGGTTGGTGTCGAAATGGCTTAGTGAAGTATAAACAAAATTTAGGGTGAATCGCCATTTCTAAAATACCAACCGAGGAGCAAATGCTGTACTTACAGATGTTACAACATTACAAAATCAAGCAAGTGGACTAGGTAGAAGTTTAAAATTCAAAGATGGAACGATTGTAGCACACGGTATGCGAAATAAAGCTTCGATTATTACAAGGGATGTACGATTGATAAAGTTTTTAAAGGATATTAATTACCCACATAAAAGTTTTTAATTTATGGGATTATACAATAACTTATTCACAAATTTTACTTGTTCAAATTGTAACAAGGAAGGTTTAAGAGAAATACAATTCAAATTTGGGTTTTTAAGACTAATTAACTATAGGATTGGCGATAAAATTATTTGGAATGACAATCAAGACGAGGGAAGACCACATTTAAATAAAGTTAAAGTAGCTGGTTTACCTGCAAATAAATGTTGTCATTGCGGATATGAAGATGATGAGTGTGAGATAATAGTCGAAAAAGATATAATTAAAAAGGTATATTTACTAAAAGACGAGGCATCATATATTAAATCAAACAGCTATTTCATCATATTAGAGGAGTAGTTTCTCATCTAGTCAAAGCGTCTTTATCCACAAAAGCAAATTGCAATGAGCCTCTCGCTCATATCTTTGCATCATAGAGCCATAATTTGAACTTTATTCAGCATTTTTTTTTATATTTGAGTTTAGATAATTCGTAAAGTTTGCTCTGGGTGAGATACTAAGGAGATACCAACAAAACAACTTAGATTGAAATAATTTTTATATATTTGCTAAAATACTCAAAATAATGGATACAGCCCAAAACAAAGAATTGAAGCAAATTTATCAGACTTTACAAAACCTGAGTATTGTAGAGTTAGATGCACTTATGCAGCAGATTTTTACGCTCCGTAAGCAAAAAATGCCTTCTATCCTTTCAGATAGTGAAAGCGAACTCCTGAGAAAAATTAATACAGGATTGCCTAGTGCTTTACAAAAACGCTATCAGGCACTTATCAAAAAAAGAGAGAGTGAAAGCCTCAACGCAACCGAATATTCAGAACTGATAGAACTCACCACTTATGCCGAAACCCACAATAACCAAAGGCTTAAGTACCTCATAGACCTAGCCCAAATTAGAAACATACCCCTTGAGCAACTCATAGATGATTTACAGCTAAACCCTCGCCTGAATGTTGCCTAAGAAGCTAAAAGAGCAAGTCTATGAACGTGCGAGAGGTTTGTGCGAATACTGCAAAAGCCCCGCTGATATTTCTTCTCAGCCTTTTGCGATTGAACATATTATCCCTCAAAGCAAAGGAGGTACTGATGAAGAGAATAACTTAGCTCTTTCTTGTCAGGGTTGCAATAACCACAAATACAATAAAACTACGGGCATAGATACCATCACGGCACAAGAAGTAGCACTTTTTCACCCTAGAAAAGAGGAGTGGACGCATCATTTTGCGTGGAGTGCTGATACCCTTGAAATCATAGGTAGTACAGCTACTGGCAGAGCTAGTGTAGAAATGCTTAAACTCAATAGACAAGAACTTAAAAACTTGCGACAGCTTATGTTTACTGTTGGAAAACACCCTCCATTGTAAATGTGCAAATTAAAGAAAATGATTATCCTGTCTGGTCGTAAGCTATAGCATAAAGCGTAACCCACGTCAGCAAACTGGTATGAGCATCTCGCTCACATCTTTGCACCAGACAGGTATATATTGTCTATTCTTTCCAAGTAATTGCTTCATACTCTTTTTTCATTTTTTGATAGCTCTCTTCTTCTTCATTGGCTAAAAACTGCTGCATGAAGTGCTGATAACATTGTTTTTGATAGGTAGGTGATGCTGTGGTATTAAAATAAAGCGTAAAATAACGGTAATCTAAGGTAATTTGAGATAGGTCAGTGCCTTCCAAATTAATAAAACAAGTAGTTTTTTCTGGCTTAAGTTGCACTTCGTTGAGTTCAAGGTTGGTATTGTATAACTGTGCATCTGTTAAAATAAGTGTATCAGGTAGGGTAATGCCATAAAAAAGTGCGGTATGCTTAAAATGTACTTGGCTGAGGTCAAGTGTTTGTGAAAATTTAGCGTCTAAAAAATTAGCCCTTTTTTCAAAAACAGCTTTGTTAAAATCAGTTTTGCCCTCAAATACAACCCCTGAGAAGTCTGCCTCTGCCCCAAAAAAAACCTCATTAAAATTAGCCTCTGCTTTGAACAAACTACCCGAAAAAAAAAGCCAAACTATCAAAATGTGCCGATGAAAAATGAGCAAGTTTTTTAAAATGTGTATTGCCAAAGACTGCCTCTTTTTGAAAAGCACTTTGCTCAAATACTACGTTGCCATTGAAATTTGCATACCAAAATAAGACAGTTTGCCCAAAAACTGCTTTGGTGAAATTTGCCAATTGCATAAATTCTACCTCTCTAAAATTGGTAAAATCATCAAATTTAGATTCGCTAAAGTCTATAACTGCCCCAAAACCTGCCCGACTAAAATGAAGAGATTTTAAAAAATGACTTTTACTCAAATGACTTTCTGAACTAAAATAGGAAATAGAAAAATCTAATGAAAAAGGGATTACTTGCTGACTTAGGCTGACTACCGAAGAGAAATTAGCACCTCTGTAGTTGCTGTCTAAGGCAATCACTGTAAGCTGTCGCTTGCCCACGGTCAGGGTTTGGGCAGATAGGCTGCTCAAAAAAACAAGCCAATAGCAAAGTTGTATTAAATATATACATTTAAAACTTTCTGATTTGAAAAACATAGCATAGTAAAGAGTAAAAAATAACTTTTACATTTTTATTGCCTAAGTTATTGATAATGAATGTATTAAAAGCTCAGATTTCACAACTTATAACTCACATCTTACATACACAGTTTTTTACTGTAAATTAGTAAGAAAATGAATATGAATGAATTAAATAGCCTATTTAACCAAGGATTAACAGCCTAGCCAATAGTGGCTTATAGATACATAAGCCACTATATTTTATTGATAATTGTTTACTTTTTCTCAGACAATCGTGTAGCTATCTAGTAGTGTTACAAGCATTTGATTGAGTTGTTCAGGATTATGGAATCGGAGTGCTACGGCTGCCACTTCCATTTCGCCGCCTACAAGTATTTCCATTTTTTCGGCACAGAGTCCTTCTACTATTTGTCTTGCACACTCCTCGGCAAGCATGCCCTCATTGATATTTTCATCTGTTTTGCCTTGTGCAGAGCCATCAGCAGTAAGGGCATTGACAGAAACATTGGTTTTGATAAACCCTGGGCAAATAACACTTACTTTTAAGTTGTCTTTCATGGTTTCTATGCGCAGGGCTTCAAAATAGCCATTGACAGCAAATTTTGAGGCAGAGTAGCCCGTGCGGAGAGGTGCGCCTACTTTGCCCGCTATGCTACTCACCACGGCAAGATGCCCACTTTTGCGCTCTAGCATAGAAGGAAGCAGGGCTTGGGTAAGGGCAATTGTGCCAAAGTAATTGACTTCCATGAGCTTTCTGTAAACCTCTAAACTGGTTTCTCTGGCAAGACTACGCTGACTGATGCCGCCATTATTGATGAGTAAATCTACGGGACCGAAATATTCTAGCACTTGTGCTACTTTTTCGGGCAGACTATCGGCTTTTGCCAAGTCAAGAGGAAGTATCATTATCTCAGGTGCTTCCGAGCAGTTGTTCGCTACCCTATTAAGTTCCTCGATTCTTCGGGCAGATAGCACGAGCCTTGCCCCTTTTTTGGCAAAAGCATAGCTGAGTGCTTCGCCTATGCCCGAAGATGCACCTGTAATCCAAACTACTTTGTCTTTAAAATCTTTCATAAGTTAATCCTATCATTATTTTAATAATCCTTAAAATTAAAATAAGATTTTGGATTTAAAAACAATTGAACCTCAAAAAGGGGCTGACTGATGCCTTTCTCGATGCTTTACTGATGCGCCTCCAGCCAATTTTGCCCTATGCCCATGCCCACTTCCATGGATACTGGCAGGGGCATGGCATTTTTCATGAGATCTTCTACGGCAGGGCGAAGAATGTCTAGTTCATCTTTAGGCACTTCAAAAACCAATTCGTCATGCACTTGCAAAATCATACGGCTAAGTAGGTTATTCTTTCGAATAAAGTCGTGAATCCGAATCATTGCTAGTTTAATCATATCAGCGGCACTGCCTTGGATTGGGGCATTAATAGCATTTCGCTCGGCATTGCCCCGCTCCACTTGGTTGCCTGAGTTAATGCCCCGCAAGTAGCGTCTGCGCCCCAAGAGGGTTTCTACGTATTCATTTTTTTGAGCATCTTGTATGACATTGTCCATATATGCCTTGACAGCAGGAAACTCTGCAAAATAAGCATTGATGATTTCGCTGGATTCTGAGCGAGGAATATTGAGTCGCTGCGAAAGCCCGAAAGCCGAAATACCATAAATTATCCCAAAATTAGCCGTTTTTGCCTTGCTACGCATCACGCTATCAACCTCCTCGAGGGGCACTTTGTAAATCTTGCTGGCAGTAGTGGCGTGAATATCTCGCCCATTTTTGAAAGCCTCTATCATCGTGGCATCTTGGCTAAAAGCCGCCATAATGCGGAGTTCTATTTGTGAGTAATCAGCAGCAAGCAGCACGTGGTCATCATCTTTTGCTACGAAAGCCTTTCTGATAAGCCTACCTTTTTCGGTACGAATGGGGATATTCTGTAGATTAGGATTGGCAGAACTTAGCCTTCCTGTAGCGGCTACAGCTTGGTGATAAGTGGTGTGGATTCGCCCGTCTTTGGGGCTGCACATTTCGGGCAGGGTATCCACATAGGTATTTTTGAGCTTGACCAATTCACGATAATCTAGTACCTGATTGACGATGGGGTGCTTATCGGCAAGTTTTGCCAATATTTCCTCACCTGTGGCATATTGCCCCGTTTTGGTTTTTTTTGCTTTGTCTTCTATTTTGAGTTTATCAAAAAGAATATCGCCCAATTGCTTGGGCGAGGCAATGTTAAATTCTTCTCCTGCTGCTTCATAGATTTGCTTTTCCAGTGCTTCAATATTAACGGCAAGCTCGGTAGAGATTTCATGGAGAATATCTGTATTGAGGGCGATTCCTTTGCTTTCCATGGCAGATAACACAGGCACGAGGGGCGTTTCCAGTTCATAGAAGACTTTTTCTAGGGAGGCTTCTCCTTCTTTTCCAGACTGCACACTGCCAAGAATAGGCTCAAGATAGTGCTTGAGCTGCAGGGTAATGTCGGCATCTTCGCCTGCATATTCTACTACTTCATCAATCTCTACATCACGCATAGAGCCTTGTTTTGCCCCTTTTTTGCCAATGAGTTCTTCTATTTTTTGAGGGATATAGTGCAAGTAATTTTCCGCCAAGATGTCCATGCCGTGCCTTTGGTCAGGCTCTATGAGGTAATGTGCCAGCATAGTATCAAAGAATTTTCCTTTCAGCTCGAGGGCATAGTTTTGCAAGACTGTAAAGTCATATTTTAGGTTTTGCCCTATTTTGAGGATATTTTCATCTTCTAGCACCCCCCTAAATTCTTCTATAATTGCCTGCGCATCTTGTTGATTTTCGGGAACAGGTACATAATATGCCTCGTGAGGGCAAGTAGAAAAAGCCAGCCCCACTAGTTGAGCAAGGTGTGCATCAAGACTATCCGTTTCGGTATCTACACAAAATTCTTTTTGCTGTGAGAGATGTTTGATGAGTTTTTGGCGTAGTGCAGGTGTATCTATTTTATGATAGTGATGCACCGTATTGGCAAGTGTTCCCTTAGGCTGATTGCTAGGGATAGGAGCTTGTGCTATGGGTGTGGGCGCAACACTACTAGGCTGAACCTCAGCAGCAGGTGCGCCAAAGAGGTCGCCTTGGTTAGAATTGGTTTTTTTTGGTTTTTTGGTGCTAGGGGCTTTGCGTGTACTATTCGTGGCAGCATCACTTAGCCCAAACAAACGTTTTTTGAGTGTTCTGAACTCCAATTCATCAAAAAGAGCCTCTACTTTTTGTGTATCAAAAGGGATATACTGCAAGGCAGTAGCATCAAACTCAATGGGTGTGTTTATCTCAATGGTAGCCAGTTTTTTAGAGAGTAGTGCTTGTTCTTTGTTTTGCTCTACACGTTCTTTGAGTTTACCTTTGAGTTGGTTGGTGTTTTCCAAGAGATTTTCTATTGAGCCAAATTCGTCTAAGAGTTTGACGGCTGTTTTTGCACCTACGCCAGGTATGCCCGGGATATTATCCACACTATCGCCTTGCAAGCCCAAGATGTCTATGACTTGGCTGACTTCTTTGATTTCAAATTTCTTCAATACCTCAGGCACACCCCATAACGAGTAGCCATCACCCATAAAATCAGGCTTGAACAAAAAAACTTTATCGCTCACCAATTGTGCATAGTCTTTATCGGGTGTAAGCATAAATACTTCAAAATCGCCTTTTGCTTCAGCTTTTTTGGCGATTGTACCTATGATGTCATCGGCTTCGTAGCCTGGCACCACAAGGCAGGGTATATTAAAAGCCTCTACCATTTTGTAGATATAAGGAATGGCAGAAGTGATTTCTTCGGGCTGTTCTTGTCGGTTGGCTTTGTATTCTTTGAACTCCTCGTGCCTGAAAGTAGGGGCAGCCGTATCGAAGGCTACGCCTATGTGTGTGGGTTTTTCTTCTTGAAGTATTTTGAGTAGGGTATTGGTAAAGCCCATTACTGCCCCTGTATTGAGTCCTTTGGAGTTGATGCGTGGATTTTTGCTAAAGGCAAAATGCGCTCTGTAGATAAGTGCCATGGCATCAAATAAGAATAGCTTGTTCATTGCTTATGTATTTTTGTGAGTAGTGATGATTTAATTCAAATCATCGCTTCATCTATCAATCTGATAGTTTAGAAAATTTTTAACTCCACAAAAATAACGAATAGCCCAAGAAAACAATAAATATCAAAATATTTTAAGATGTTTTTTTGTTCAATTAATTTTTTAGAATACATTCGTAATCATTAGTCATCAAACATTATTAAAATTTAAAAAATTATAAACAAGTATTTTTTACTATTACTCCTAGCCGCTACTTTGTTTACATATAGCTGTGGTGGGGGTGCCTCAACCAAAGATGAATCTTCTACAGAAGAAAAGACTACCACAGAAGAAGCCTCCAAGGAAGAAGCTAAACCTAAAGAAGCTGCTGAGCTTGTGGTAGGAAAATGGAACTTCGTAAAAGAAGAAGTAGCCCCTAGCTACCTAGAAACTAAAACCAGTGAAATACGCGCCGACATCGAGCAAGGAGTCAAAGAGCAAAATGAAGAAAATTCAGGCACAGCAATTGAGTTTTTCAAATCAAAAGATTTTAAATCTTATGATAAATATGGTAAAGAAGACGGTAAAGGAACATATGAATTGAAAGCAGACGGACGTGATATAGAAATGAGTGATGAGGATTTTACCTATACTTTCAAAGTAGTTACACTTACCGAATCTGAGATGGTCGTAGAGATGTCTGTTGAAACTGATACAGATGTAATACCTTATACTTACTACTACAAAAAAGCCTAAAGGTAGTACATAATGTTTTGTTAAGAAATTTCATCAAAGCGTCAGAGTGTACCACTCTGACGCTTTTTTATTTTGCTGGTTTTGCCTAAAATGGCTTCGCCAGATGGACAGTATTTTCTTTTAAAAACTAATACAAACCAATAAGCCGGGTTCTGTAACGCCTTTTGCAAGGTGCTCTTATCATTTATCTAGGCTTGCACTCACGCACAAGCTCCAACGACCTACCCACAGACTTCGGACGAGCCGCCCTTTACCGTTTGCACGAAACGCCTGCCTATTTGGTCTTTCAACGCTTGGGGTTTGCCCTGCCTTGTGCATCACTGCCCAAGCGGTAGGCCCTTACCCTACCTTTTCACCCTTACCTTTACGAGCAAAGGCGGTATATTTTCTGTGGCACTTTCCGTCATTTTTTCGTCTCCAAAAAAATGCCTTCCCGTTAGGAAGCAAGCCGCTCTGTGTTGCCCAGACTTTCCTCTCTCAGGCAATAAAGCCTAACAGCGATAAGATAGCTTGTATTAGCTCACAAAAATACATAAAAAATCAATAAAGGTAATTGTTTTACGGTTTTTGAAGCAGTGTACACCCATAGAAAGTTGTACACAATAAAAAAATATGATTCTTTGACAATTTTTGTGATTGTGTGCGATAAGATGAGCTAAATACTGTTCAGAACATAAATGCCAGCGGACCGGAGTCTGCTGCTACAGATTTCCACAAAAGTTGTCAGACAACCAAAAATATTAGTCTTTTTTTATTGTTGAATTATGCATGGTAGTCATCTATTTTATAGAAAAATACCTATATGGCTGAACTACGACAGCCTCTGCTTCATTGAAAATCTGATAGCCCAATAGTTAAGTGTGTATGGCTTTTTTAGCCGTTTCCATCCGTTTTCCTTCAGGAGAAGTTAGAGCTAATTCATTGTTAATCAGAATGTTGTAGTGCCACCTGATTAGGTGGTTTATGGCAATGAGGCGATAGATTTATTTGAAAATAATATTTTTGGGAATCTGTAAAGACCGACTTCGAGCTGTCTTCACTGCTGCCTCAACAGACCAAAGAGTGTATGGCAGCTTTACCTCTGTTGGTAATTAATGACCAGAAAACCTAAAAAATAATCTAATGTGCATAGCAGCGAGGTTTAAATGGTAAATCCTCCGTCAGCCCTCACAATGGCACCCGTAAAAAATGCACCAGCCTGAGAAGCTAGCAAAAGCGCAATGCCTGCAATATCTTCGGGTTTAGCATCATACACCAAAGCTTGTTTTTGCATAATGCGGTCTTTTTCTGCTTCGTTTTCCATTACTTTTTCAGTAAGTTTGGTATGGATATAGCCTGGGCAAATGGCATTAACTCGGATATGGTCTTCGCCCATCTCCCTTGCCATCACTTGGGTCATCATAATCAAGGCGGCTTTGGTGAGGCTATACACACCAAGCCCCTCCGAAGGAGTAATGCCTTCTATACTACTAATATTGATGATTGCCCCTGCTCGTGCTTTGAGGTAAGGGTGAGCATACTTGGCAAGCCACAGCGGTCCTTTGAGGTTAATGTCCATCATTTTATCAAAAGCAGTCATCTCTGCCTCTATGAGCTTACCTCGGGTGATGTTAGTGCCTGCATTGTTCACAATAATATCAATGGTTTGGTATTTTTCAATGGTCTTTTCTACCAGTTGAATGACCTCCGCCTCTTTGCCTGTATTGCAAGCTATGCCAATTGCCTCCCAGCCTTTAGCTATGTAGCTGTCGGCTACGGCTTCTACGGCTTCTTGGTTACGGCTGCTTACTACTACCTTCGCTCCAGCTTCAGCATAGAGTGCTGCAATGGCTTCGCCAATGCCTTTGCTTGCCCCTGTGATAATGGCTACTTTATTGATAAGAGAAAAAGATGAAAGCATACTTTTTTTGTTTTGTGATTAAACTTTGTACAGATACAGTATTTGAATTTTTGTTTCCTAAAGACAGCCTCAAAATAACATATAAATTCTCAAAAAAATGCAAAACTATCAACATCAAATTCAACACATATTACGCAATGGTACAGAAATCTACCTCAGAACTATTCTGGCAGAAGACAAATCAAAGATTAAAGAGGGCTTCAAATTACTCTCTCCCGAGTCACGTTATACTCGCTTTTTTCACTATCTCAATGGACTGAGCGAACCCCAACTAGAGTATCTTGCTAATGTGGACCAACTCAACCATGTTGCTTGGGGCGTAGCCGACCCCAGCAATGACCCCGAGCTAGGCATTGCCATAGGACGATTTATAAGAGTAGAAACCTGCCCTAATTGTGCTGAAATAGCTCTTACTGTGATAGACGACTACCAAGGGCAAGGCATTGGAACAATACTCTTGGCATTGTTATATCTGTTGGCACAAGCACATGAAATTGATTTTTTTGTGGGTACTATGCTGGCACAAAACCACCGATTTTTACTCAGAATGCAGCGGTTAGGGGCGGAGGTGAAGGGCATAGGTGATGGCGTTTCAGAATTTAAGTTGCCCGTTTATCAAGATTTGAGCCAACTGCCCGAGAACCAGTTTACCCCTCGCTGGAAAGAATTATCAAAAACTATTGGAGCAAATCTTTTTAAAGATTAATAGACTGCCCAGCATAAAACTTTAAAAACAAATTTTTATGAACTCTTAGTGCTTTTTTTAGGTTTTGTGAGCATTCTGAGCAAATAATATTTTGTAACATTGCCAAATAATGTGCTTGCTTCGCACCCTTTTCTTTTTCCATTTTTATAAATATGAAAAATAACTTCAACATAAAATCAACCATAGACCGACTGGGTTGGGCTGGACTTTCCCTACAAACCAAAGGAGCAGTACTGGTTTTTTCAGGAGCGATTTTCTTTTCTAGCAAAGCAATCTTCATCAAACTTGCCTACCATTATGAGGTCAAGGCAGTAGATTTATTGGCTTTACGAATGCTTTTTTCCTTGCCTTTTTTTCTTTGGATAGCCTACGGTCAGCGGTCTTCCAAAACTACCAAGCTCAGTACAAGAGATTGGGCAAGTATCTTTGGGCTAGGCGTAGTGGGTTATTACTTGGCAAGTTTGTTTGATTTTATTGGCTTGCAATACATTACTGCAAGCCTTGAGCGGCTAGTACTTTTTGCTTATCCTACTATTGTGCTGTTTGTATCAGCTATTTTTTTTAAGAAACCCGTAAACACTACCCAGACAGGAGCCATTGTGCTTACTTACTTGGGCATTGTGCTCGCTTTTTGGGGAGATTTTCAGCTTGCGCCTTCTGCCGAGTTGATTTGGGGTAGCCTTTGGGTATTTGCCTCAGCGGTAGCTTACGCGCTCTACCTAGTGGGCAGTGGACAGATGATACCTTGCCTAGGTGCGTTGCGTTTCAATGCCTTGGCAATGACGGGGGCAAGCATAGGCGTTCTGACACACACTTGGATAGCCAATGGCTTGGATTTATTTCATTTCTCCACTGAAGTATATGTTTACAGCTTAGGAATGGCATTGATTGCCACAGTGCTTGCCTCGTTTTTTGTGGCGGCAGGCATTGGCAAACTAGGGGCAGGCAATGCTTCCATCATTTCAAGCGTAGGGCCCATCTCTACCATTGTGCTTGCCAATGTTTTTTTGGGAGAAGTTATTACTGTGTACCAGATACTCGGTACAGGCTTTGTGATGGCAGGTGTATTGATGATAACCCTCTACAAGAACAAACCTGAAAAAGTAGCTAGCAGTGTTTCTTAAATGGTACAATCTCAAATCAACTAAGCTACCACGTTATCTAACTATCTATCTATCTACGGCTATTTTGGCTACGAGCCCTCGAGAACGAGCGCATACCAAAAAACATTTTGCATCATAAAAAACTTAACTTATTAATCAGTTTGTATTTTATTTATATCTAATGCCGTGCAAGCTAAATGCAGCATTTTAGTAATTAGAATATATTAAAAATCAATATTCTTGAAATAATTATATTCAATATTATTTTAAATCAATAAAAATTATTCTTTGAAAGAAAAATTCAATTTTTATTGGTATATCTAAATAATCTTCTCTAAATTGTGATGCTATTTATGTAAGATGGATTATTTTGGATAAATCTCTTTATACAAAATTTACTATTTCTTGAATCAATCTATTATCTTAAACTTCAAGGCATAGATAGCTAAACCAAATAAAATTTTGATAGATTTTATTTTATTCAATATTCCCATATAGAATTGTATTTTACTAATAAATTTAACAATATAAAAGAAAGTAGTATTTTGGAAACACAAGGACTATACGACCCAAGATTTGAGCATGATGCTTGCGGAATAGGTTTTATTGCCCATATTAAAGGGCGCAAATCACATCAAATTATTGAAGATGCCATTCACATGCTCACACGCATGGAGCACAGAGGCGCGTGTGGCTGTGAACCCAATACTGGAGACGGCGCAGGCATTTTGATACAAATGCCACACGAGTTTTTTTTAGATGAGTGTACCAAGCTAGGTTTTAGCCTCCCTCCTTACGGCGAATACGGTGTAGGCATGGTATTTTTCCCAAAAGACGAGGAGCTTCGCGAAGAGTGTCGTACTATCTTAGACCGCAAAATAAAACAACTCAGCCTAGAAGTGATTGGCTACCGTAAAGTACCCACCAACAACGAAAGCATAGGTGAAAGTGCTCTGGCAGTAGAGCCTGTAATGGAGCAGGTTTTTATTAAAGCTCCCTTCCGCATGCCCGATTTGCAGGCTTTTGAACGAAAACTATTTGTGTTGCGAAATTATGCTACTCGTGTCATCAACGAAAGTGTGCAAGGAGTAAACGGCGACTTCTATTTTGCTTCGCTCTCTTACAAAACCATCATCTATAAGGGACAGCTCACCACAGGACAAGTAAGGCCTTATTTTCCTGATTTACATAATGAAAACGTAGTATCTGCCTTGGCAGTCATTCACTCTCGCTTCTCTACTAATACCTTCCCCTCTTGGAAACTCGCCCAGCCCTTCCGCTACATTGCCCACAATGGAGAAATCAATACCGTAAGAGGCAATGTCAACTGGTTTCAAGCCTCCGAAACCGAATTTGAATCTGAATTTTTTAGCAAAGAAGAACTAGATATGCTCAGGCCAGTTTGTAGCATACAACAGTCTGACTCTGCCAACCTCGACAATGTGATTGAAATGCTTGTGCTAAGCGGGCGTTCACTACCGCACGTGATGATGATGCTCATCCCTGAGGCTTGGGACGGCAACCTAAGAATGGAGCAAAAACGCAGAGAATTTTATGAATACCACGCCTCGCTAATGGAACCTTGGGACGGACCCGCCTCTATCACTTTTACTGATGGAAAAATAGTGGGAGCTACCCTTGACCGCAACGGCTTACGCCCTTCTCGCTACTGTGTAACTGATGATGACCGTGTAATTATGGCTTCAGAATCGGGTGTACTAGATATTGACCCTGCCAAAGTCATCTCCAAAGGTAGGCTTCAGCCTGGGCGTATGTTTATTGTAGATATGGAGCAGGGCAAAATCTTAACAGATGAAGAAGTAAAAGAAGAAATCTGTAATCAACAGCCCTATGGTGAGTGGCTCAAAGACAATAAAATCCGCCTTGACGAAGTGCCCAAACCTGCCAGTAAGTTTCGACCTTTGAGCAATAAAACCTTACTCAAACGCCAAATTGCAGCAGGCTATACATCTGAAGATTTGAAATACATCATTGGGCCTATGGCTATCTCTGCCAAAGAATCATTAGGCTCTATGGGTTTGGATACACCCCTGGCAGTGCTTTCAGAGCAAAGCCAGCACCTTGCCAATTATTTCAAGCAACTTTTTGCGCAAGTTACCAATCCTCCCATTGACCCTATCAGAGAGCGCAGCGTAATGTCTTTAATTTCGTATGTAGGAGTCAATCAAAACCTACTTACCGAAACCCCCAAACACTGCCACTCTCTTGAACTGCCTCAGCCTGTATTGAGCAATGAAGACTTAGAGCGCATTAGGCACATAGACCACAAAGGCTTTCAGACCAAAACCATTTATACCTATTTCAAGGCAGACTACGCCCCCGGAATGCTTGCAAGAGGCATAGAGCGTATTTGTAAGTATGCCGAAGATGCCGTAATAGATGGTTTTTCTATCATTATTCTTTCAGACAGAAGCGCAGATAGCAGCCACGCACAAATTCCCTCTCTCTTGGCAATGTCGGCAGTGCACCATTACCTCATCAGCAAAGGGCTGAGAGACAATATTGGTCTGCTGGCAGAGGCTTCTGATGTATGGGAATCGCATCATTTTGCTACCATGATTGGTTATGGAGCTTCAGGCATTAACCCTTACTTGGCCCTCGAGACAATTACCTACATGAAAAAGAAAGCAATGCTAGATACACAGCTTTCTGATGAAGAACTACAACAGAACTACATCAAAGCAGTAGGCAAAGAGCTTTTGAAAATTTTTGCAAAGATGGGGATTTCTACCTTGCAATCTTACCAAGGAGCGCAAATCTTTGAAGCCTTAGGCATTGATAAAGAAGTAATTGATAAATATTTTACGGGTACAGTTTCACGCATTGGCGGTATGCAACTAGATGACATTGCCCGCGAAACGCTCCTCAGGCATCAATTAGCCTTTCCTGTAGTACCCAATCTCAAACAACGCCTCGAGGTGGGTGGAGTTTATCAGTGGAAACAGCGTGGCGAAAGGCATATCTTCAACCCGAAAACCATTCATCTTTTACAAGAAGCTACCAAACGCAATGATTTCCAAATCTTTAAAAAATATTCTAAACTGATAGATGACCAAACTCAAAAAGCACTTACGCTTAGAGGTATGCTTAAATTCAGAGCAGGAAAATCTATCCCACTAGAAGAGGTAGAGCCTGCCGAAAACATCTTCAAACGCTTTGCCACAGGCGCCATGTCTTTTGGGTCTATCTCTTGGGAAGCACATACTACCCTAGCTATCGCTATGAACCGCATAGGGGGCAAAAGCAACAGCGGCGAGGGAGGCGAAGATGAAATCCGCTTCCAATCCTTAGAAAACGGTGATTCTATGAACTCTTCTATCAAGCAAGTCGCCTCGGGGCGTTTTGGCGTAACAAGCTACTACCTCAGCAATGCCGATGAGCTGCAAATCAAAATGGCACAGGGGGCAAAACCCGGAGAGGGTGGGCAGCTCCCTGGACACAAGGTAGATGATTGGATTGGGCGTGTAAGACATTCTACCCCGGGTGTAGGTTTGATTTCTCCCCCTCCACACCACGATATTTACTCTATTGAAGACTTGGCACAATTGATTTTTGACCTCAAAAATGCCAACCGCAAGGCACGCATCAACGTCAAGCTGGTTTCTGAGGCAGGGGTTGGTACAGTGGCTGCTGGTGTAGCAAAAGCACACGCCGATGTGGTCTTGATTTCGGGGCATGATGGGGGGACAGGTGCTTCGCCCCTCAGTTCTATCCGACATGCAGGGCTGCCTTGGGAGTTGGGTGTAGCAGAAACACATCAAACTTTGGTAAAGAACAAACTCAGAAGCCGCATCACTGTACAAGCAGATGGGCAAATTCGTACAGGTAAAGACCTTGCCATTGCTGCCTTGTTGGGTGCAGAAGAGTTTGGCGTAGCCACGGCAGCACTTGTAAGCACAGGCTGTATCTTGATGCGCAAATGCCATTTGAACACTTGCCCCGTAGGTGTAGCTACGCAAAGAAAGGAACTTAGGGCTTTGTTTACGGGAAAACCTGAGTATGTAGTCAATCTCTTTAAGTTTTTGGCAGAAGAACTGCGCGAAATTATGGCTGAACTGGGCTTCCGAACGGTCAATGAAATGATAGGACAAAGCGACCGATTGATGATGCGTGAAAATCTGACCCACTGGAAGCATCAAAACTTAGACCTCTCTGCCATACTCTACAAACCACCCGTTACGCTTGAAGTAGGGCTTTTCAAACAAGAGGAGCAAGACCACGGAATAGACCAAGTGCTGGATTGGGAAATTTTAGATAAAGTGCAAGCTGCACTAGAAAGCCAAACACCCGTGCGTGTACATTTTGATATTAAAAACACAGACCGTACCGTAGGTACTTTGCTTTCTAATGAAATCTCAAAACGCTATGGTATGAAGGGGCTTCCCAATGATACGATTCATTTGAAATTTAAAGGTACAGCAGGGCAGAGTTTTGCTGCATTTGCTGCCAAAGGACTGACCATGGAGATAGAGGGTGATGCCAATGACTATGTAGGCAAAGGACTTTCAGGAGCAAAATTAATCCTTTACCCTGACCGTGCTGCCAAATTTAAGCCCGCAGAAAACAGTATCGTGGGCAATGTAGCTTTTTATGGGGCCACTTCGGGCGAGGCATACATTAGAGGCATGGCAGGGGAGCGTTTTGCGGTGCGCAACTCGGGCGTGAAGGCCGTAGTAGAGGGCATAGGCGACCACGGCTGCGAATACATGACAGGGGGCTTAGTGATTAACTTGGGCAATACAGGGCGCAACTTTGCTGCGGGTATGAGTGGAGGTGTGGCATATATTTGGGATAAAAACCAAGATTTTGACCAAAAACTGAACCGTGAGATGGTACAAACCGAAACCCTTACGCCTGAAGATGAAAGCATTATTTTGATGTATATTGAACATCATTTCCAGTACACACAGTCTCAACTTGCCAAAGAAGTATTGGGAGATTGGGCAACACTCAAAACAAAATTTGTAAAAGTAATGCCGATTGATTTTAAGCGTGCCTTGGAAGAGCGAAACCAAAGTCTGCTTGATAAGCTGCAAAATGCGGTAGTAAAAGAAGCAAAAGCACTCTTGCAGTAGGCTCACTTTTCAATCAATTATAAAAAATACCGCGCTGTAAGTCTATTTAAAAGAATCTTTCAGCGTGGTATTTAAAACTAGACCTCTTTGAGTTTGCTGTGATAATTAACACAGAACTTTAAAGCATTGTACCTACCTTATATCGGGTACGAGTCAAATTTCCATTTTTAGGAATTTTACCCCTTCTTTCTTCTCAAGAGAGAGGGTACAAGGAAGTCAATTTAACTTGTACCCTCTTATACCAGTGCGTCAGTATTTTTCTGCTAAGTTTTTGTCTATAGCATAAATGCTTACTTGCTTTGCCCCTTCTTCATTATAGCTAAACTTTTCTTGTAGATTCTGAATCAGTGCTGTTACATCATGCTTAATACGGTAGTCGTATTTCTCAAAACCTTTTTTGCCATAATCTAAGATAGCACGGCGGAAGTTGTCATTGCTGAGGTAGACTGCCAGCACATTTTCTTTAAGATTTTGAGTATATTTCTCAAATATCTTTTTGAATTGTTGTGTTTCACTGAGTTTTTTGCCCTCAAGCTGGATTTCTTGTGCTAGAGTTTCGGTGATGTATTCTGTAAGGGTATCTTGCCTGAAAAATCTTCGCTCACGATTGGTACTTTCAGTTCCTAAGATAATGATTTCAAATTTTCTAAAATACTCATCAGAAATCTCTATGATGTCATTAGTATAAGGACTGGTCTTGGTGTCGCCTGTTTCAAAATTAATCGCAAAAAGGTAGTTTTGAATGTCTTTTGATATATTTTCTCTATTGTAAGAGTAAATAGACTCCTTGACTTGCTGTAGTACTTCAAAATCATACATATCTCTGAGCGACTCTATAAAGCCGTGGGGGAGTTCATCATGCAAGCGATTTTTACTAAAATAAGCTTCTACCGTATCCATAGTGATGAGTTTATCGGTTTTAGCATATTTTGTAAAGAACTCATTGAAGATATTGAGTGATTGCCTTCCTGAGAATCCAAAATGCCCTTCTTGCTCAGATTCTTCCATTATTTTTTTCTGGATTTTTCGGTCAAAGCGTTTCATATCTTCATCGGAGAGCCAATTAGGGATATTGCCTGCATAGATTTCCATTTTGAGCAATAGGTAGTTTTCATCAAGGTATTTACGGTAGCGTTCTGGGTTTTTAATCCAGCGGCGAATGGTCGGCGAATCTTGATTCAAGCGAGAAGAGACTATAATTTTAGCCACATTGTCGAGCACTTGTGGCAGAAAAAGCGTATCAATATTTTCTCCGAATTTATTCTTGAAGATGCGTACTTCGGTCTTGTAATCAAGTACATAAGGCACATTTACATTGATGATACGGTCTTTGAAAGAGGGGATGTCCTCATAATGAAATTTATCTTGTGGGTTTACCAAGCCTACAAAAAGCGATTTGATACGTTCTTCTATCAGCCCTACTTTGTGAACGCCATCACTGATGATGCCGTGCAGCTTCATGAGGCGCTTTACGTTGTGTTCTTTAATATCCATCAAAGCAAGAATACCGTTGTTGGTTCGGGCAAGATTTGAGTGGATGTAGTTCACTTTATCGGTTTTGAGCAAAGCATTGAGCATACTTTGGATAGTAGGGCTGGTGATATAGCCTTTGTAGATAGGGTCGCTAGAGTTAAATACTGTAACGCCTTCGCCAAATTGTCGGTTGAAGATGGCTTTGCGCGCGCCTGCCATTTCAAAAACCGCCAAGGGGTCGCCTAAAATGTCTAGCAGATGTGTGTAGAGAGAAGTACAGATACTACATGCCACATCTTTAAAGACCCACTCGTATTCTTTTTCATTGAAAAGTTCTTGCTTAAATTGCTCATCAGTGATGATTTGGTCTAGGAAATCATGGCGCAAAGATTTAGGAATAAGCAATATAGGGTGGTCATGGTTAGGGCAAGAAAACTCAACGTATTCGTGAGGAAAACTCTCTGCTTGCACTTTGAAAGGGGTGTACCTTGCTTCTGTTTCTGGTTCATCATTTTCTATGGTGAGGTGCTGCATGAGTGCTTCTACACGTTGGTAGCCGCCTAGTTTTTTTACATCTAGCCGCCAGTAGATTTCATAGCTTGTGCCTTCGGGTGTGCGAGAGTACTCTTCAAATTTTTGCAAGAGATTATTTAGAAAGGTGCTTTTGCCACTGCCTGGGGGGCCTTCAAACAAGAAAATATTTTTATTCTGAACGCCTTTCTTGAAGCCATCAGTAAGTTTGATAAATCGGTTGGCAAACAAGCCATCAGAGAAGAAAGGATTATCGCAATCTTTCTCAAAAAGGTTAGAAAAATTATACTGTTCAAAGTCAATCAGTGAAGTATCATCTATGCTAGATGTGTTTTCATCTACATAATAATGCACCATATCATAAAAAAGCTGAAATATATCTCTGAAAATAAGCCTTGGGTTTTCCTTTGCCAAATCCAAAAAACTCTCAAAGGGCATAGGTGGGCGCAGTTCTTTGTTTCGTAGCTTTTCACCTAGTTGGTGCATAGATTTTTGTGTTGTACTCATGTATTTTTCTTCTTTTTTGATGCAGTCTAAATTTTAAATTTGGTTGATTTTCTTAACCTCTTCAATGCTCAGGCCTGTGAGTGTAGCAATTACTTCATTTTCTAAACCTTGATTGATTGCATTTTTTGCTACTAAATACACACCTTCTTTGATTCCTTCTTTTTTACCTTCCTTAATTCCTTCTTTTTTACTTTCTTTTGCCCAGGTACTTTTTTTATCCTCAAACTCACAGTAGTAGCGGAGGTAGCTGTTTTCTTCCTCAATACGATGATTGATTGTATGCTTATCTTTATTCATGTCTTAGTTTTTCAATTTCTTCCAAGCTCAGTCCCGTAGCTTCTGCAATGATTTGTATGTCTATATTCTTCAATAGCAAGCTTTTAGCTACTAAATACATACTTTCTTTTTTACTTTCTTTTGCCCAGATATTTTTTTTATCTTCAAACTCATAGTAGTAGCGGAGGTAGCTGTAATCTTCCTCATTGAGCTTATTTTGGTTGAGGCGTTGCATTATCTCTATAAAAACTTCATCTTTGGCGTAGTTATCAAAGTCATTGAAAGTATTTTCGGGGTCTTTGGTTTTTTTGGCAAATTCAAACCACTTCACATATTCTTTCAGTTTTTTATTTTTTACAATATTTTCTTGAAAGGCAAAGATGAGTTGATTTTTTCTTAGGAAACCTAGGTTTTTATTGTCGTTACCAAGGATTTTTATAAGATGCGCCCTAAGTAGCTTGATTGTATTCCAGTCTTGAGTTTCCCAAGCTGGGTGATTTAGAAAGTCCTCCATATCGCTAGGTAAGCTGGTAAAAGAAATGAAATCATCTTCAAATCCCAGTTTATCATTTACCATCCAGATAAGCGTCTTGACAGGTGCAAGCCCAGAATAATCTTTTACTGTTTTTTTGATAGGGGTAAAACTAGAAGTGGGCAAAGACTCAAGCTGCAATACTGTATTGAGGGTATGATAGGTATAAAACCGCTGGATGATGTCTTGCTTGTACCATTGCTGCATATCAATAATGAAATACTCGCCGTTTGCTTTGCATCTAAAGTCAAACTTTACTAGGCTTGCGTCATCTGTTAATCGGTTCTCGATATCAAGTAGCTCTATTTCCTCGATTTCTATTTCAAAGAAATCTTCTAGAAATCGTTTGGATATCCAAGTATCTGAAAAGACCTTTTTAAAAAAACGGTCATAATTCAAAGGGGCTAGGTACATAGGCTTTTTGCTATTGTGTTCCTAGCAAATATAAGCATAATTCTATTGATTTGCACTAGCTATGTAGAATTAATATGATGAGGAAATAGTTTTTTACTATTCTAAGCACAAAACAAGGTTACACTAGACTTCCTTTTCTATTCCCTCATTGAGGGTGATGGCATTGCTTATTTCTGTGGGGGTTTCTTTTTGGGTAAGGTAATAAGCAATCTTTTTCTTGAGCTCTTTGGGTGGAAGATTTCTGTAGATTTCTCCGTGCCTCACCAGTGATACGACCCCTGTTTCTTCTGATACTACAATGATGAGCGCGTCAGTTACCTCAGTAAGCCCAATAGCCGCACGGTGTCTTAATCCTAGCGAAGCAGGAATTTGGTCGTTTTCGGAAACAGGCAAGATACATCTTGCAGCTTGGATTCTTCCTTCGTTGCTGATAATCATGGCACCATCATGCAAAGGGCTATATTTGTTAAAAATCGAGATAATGAGGCGTTTAGAAGCTTTGGCATCTATCTCATCGCCAGAGTCAGCATAAAATTTTAGTTCTGTTCCTTTTGAAAAAACCATCAAAGCCCCTGTGAGCGAAGCACCCATTTCTTGGGCAGCCTCTACAAAAACATCTATATCAATGTTGGTTTTCAGAGAGTTGTTACCCCAAAAACTCCATATAAAGAAACTATTATTGAGGTAATTTGCCTTGCCCAAAACGAGTAGAAACTTACGTATCTCTTGTTGAAAAAGAATGAGTGCAGCAATCACCCCCACCCCAATAAACTGCCCAAGTATGGTGCTGAGTAGCTCCATATTGAGCGCACTCACCACTAGCCACAGCATCAAGATAGAAAGCCCTCCAAGCAAGATACGCACTGCCACACTACCTTTTACTAGCCTATAAAGCTCATACAATAATACAGATACCAGCAGAATGTCTATGATATCTAGCCAAGTTATCTGTAAAAAACCAAGTTGAAATAAAAATATCATTAAGTATGAATTTAGCATCTTATCAAATTTTTTCTGACTTTTTGAGTGCTTCCATTAGCTTTACTGCCTCTGCTGCTTCTTTCACATCATGTACTCTGAGTATTGATGCCCCGCCGAGTAGTGCTATGGTATTGAGAATACTTGTGCCATTGAGTGCTTGGCTAGGCTCTATGGAAAGTGTCTTGTAAATCATTGATTTGCGGGATAAACCCACCAATAGTGGTAGCCCCAAGTTTTTAAATACAGACAAGTGATGCAATATATGAAAATTCTGCGCCTTATTTTTAGCAAAACCAAAACCCACATCAAGTATAATCTCATACTGCCCTAATGCTTGCAATTGGCGTACCTTTTTATTAAAGTACAGACAAATATCTTTTATAAGGTCTTCATAAGTTGTGAGTTGAGTCATGGTTTTGGGTGTGCCGCGTGAGTGCATGAGAATATAAGGCACATTTAGTTTGGCTACGGTTTCAAACATAGCTTCGTCAAGTTCTCCGCCGCTAATATCATTCACTATTAATGCACCCTGAGCTACTGCAGCCTTGGCAATAGCTGCCCTGAAGGTATCTATTGAGATAAGTACATCAGGAAAGTGCTTCAAAATCAATGCAATGGCAGGAATTACACGCTGATGTTCTTCTTCTAAGGGAATATGTGCTGCACCTGGGCGAGTAGAATATCCACCAATGTCTATAAAAGTAGCTCCCTCTTGCCGCATCTTTTCTACTTGTTTTAGAAGTAGGGTTTCTTGGGTGTATTTTCCTCCATCAAAAAAAGAATCGGGGGTAAGGTTAAGAACTCCCATAATTTTTGGTGTGGACAAATCTAGGAGGTTTTGCCCTATTTTGAGCGTATGTGGAAGTGTGCGCATACTGCTTCAGTTTGATAGTTTATGATTTTGAAACTTAAAATTACGAAGAGAGAAGCAAAAAGACTAATTTAACTTTGAGCAATTATGAAGTATCATTGATAGAACGTAGTAAATGCTTGATAGTCAGCTTTTTGTTTTGTATTGGTGAAACACCAAAAATACTTTTTTGGCTGACTCAGGAAACAAAAAAAGCACAGACATGAAGTCTATGCTTATTTATCTTGATAGAGTGGACTTGCTCAATAAGTATTAATTTAAGAAGAAGACCATTTTTCTGATTTCGTAATTATCTTCAGGAGAGTAAGTATAACCTGATAAGATAGTACCTTTTTTCAGTCCTGAATCTTCTGATACATCATACAAAAACAGACCTGTATCTCCCCCGTCATTGCCAAAAAAACGCTCGCGGCTTTGGTCGTAGTTGTAATCAAACTCTGCATAAAACACCCAGGCATTTGCCTCGTTTCCTATGACACTAACAGTAAGTACGTACTCATTAGGGTCAGCACTGGGCTTAATGTTGAGGGTAGCAGGCACATCATCATAGATGAAGCCTTTGAAATTTTGTGCATAGCTAGTAGTTTGAATGGTAAATACGAATACCAATACCAAGACAATTTTTGCAATAGATGTTAAATTCATAAGATAAATAATTATAATGTTTTGTTAGAATATTTACAGATACGTGATTGGTCTAAAAATGATATATCCGCAGCGTTTTAAAAGATACTTTTTGGAAAGCTGTACTTATTGAGCAATAATTTTGCTACTAGGTACAGCTTTCTTTATGAAAGTAAACAGATTTATTTAAAAGCGTTCATACCAGGGAAGTAAGCCATTTCTCCCAATTCTTCCTCTATGCGTAGCAGTTGATTATATTTTGCCATGCGGTCGGAGCGTGAGGCCGAGCCTGTTTTGATTTGCCCAGTATTGAGTGCTACGGCAAGGTCGGCAATGGTAGTATCTTCGGTTTCGCCTGAGCGGTGCGACATCACCGACTTGTATTTGTTGCGGTGGGCGAGGTTTACTGTATCAATGGTTTCAGAGAGTGAGCCAATTTGATTTACTTTTACAAGAATGGCATTGGCTATGCTTTCATCAAGCCCTCTTTGCAAGCGATTTACATTGGTAACAAATAGGTCATCACCTACTAATTGCACTTTATCGCCTATCAATCGGGTATGTTCTGCCCAGCCTGCCCAGTCATCTTCATACATTCCATCTTCTATTGAGATAATAGGGTATTTATCCACCCATTCTTTCCAATAGTTTGCCATTTGCGAGGAGGTAAGTTCATCACCCGTAGAAGAGAAAATGTAGAGTTGTTTTTCTTCATCATAAAATTCAGAACTTGCTGCGTCCATAGCAATATATATATCTTCGCCAGGGCGGTAGCCTGCCTTTTCAATGGCTTGCAATACTACTTCTATTGCTTCTACATTGGATTGGATATTGGGTGCAAAGCCTCCTTCATCGCCAACATTGGTAGAAAGCCCTTTGCTTTTCAAGACCTCTTTCAAATGGTGAAATACCTCTGTACCCATGCGCAAGGCTTCCGAAAAAGAAGGTGCTCCTACGGGCATTACCATAAATTCCTGAAAATCAATGGCATTATCAGCGTGCGAGCCTCCATTCAGAATATTCATCATTGGTACAGGGAGTACATTGGCACTTACGCCTCCAATGTAGCGGTAAAGTGTTTGGCGTGCAGCTTGTGCAGCGGCTTTAGCGGCTGCCAAAGATACTCCTAAAATGGCATTAGCACCCATTTTAGATTTGTTATCTGTACCGTCAATCTCAAGCATAATTCTGTCAATCATACCTTGCTCAAATACAGAAATACCTACTAATTCTTCTACCAAAATAGTATTGACGTTGTTTACGGCTTCCAATACGCCTTTACCCATGTATTTTGACTTATCGCCATCACGTAGTTCAACTGCCTCGTGCTTGCCCGTAGAAGCACCCGAAGGCACGGCAGCACGCCCAAAAAAGCCATCTACGGTAGTTACATCAACTTCAACGGTGGGGTTGCCGCGTGAATCTAGTATTTGGCGGGCAACAATGTTATCAATAATGCTCATAATTGAAAAGGTTTGGTATGTGTTTTTAATGAATAATACAAATTTAGAAATTATCTTTACATTACTGCCATAAACTTATGGATTTTAATGCTATAATCAAGCTAAGGGCTTAACACAGGTTACAAACCCATAATATTTGCAGCAATTTTTCAAAAAGGCATATTCTGATTTTCAGAAGCTGTTTTTTTTTATAGGTTCAAAGTTTCCCCTTCTGATTTTGCAATGATTACCGCCCCACAGGTATCACTCCATACATTGGTGGCAGTACGCATCATATCTAAAATTCTATCTACTGCCAGAATCATTCCGAGTGCTTCTAGGGGTAAACCAATAGCAGTCAAAATCACAGAAATCATCACTAGCCCAGCCATAGGAATACCCGCAGCCCCGATAGAAGCAAGCAAAGCAGTGGCAACCACCACAAGTTGTGTGCCGAGGGTAAGCTCAAGATTGTATGCCTGTGCTATGAAGAGTGCGGCTACGCACTCATAGAGGGCGGTTCCGTCCATATTGACCGTAGCACCTAGCGGCAGCGTAAAACTGGTAATTTTATTAGAAACGCCTGTTTTGTCTTCTACTGCCTCGAGGGTAAGTGGCAATGTAGCACTTGAAGATGAGGTTGAGAAAGCTGTAAGCAGAGGAGTAGTCATATTTTGGAGATGCTTGTAAGGATTTTCGCGTGCAATCAAGAAAATCAACAGCGGTAAAGAAATAAAAAAATGGGTGGAAAGTGCTAAAATAACAGTAAGCATATACCAGCCCAAACTACCTGCCATGGCTGCCAATGCCTCTTGGTCGCCTGCCTGTTCTGCCACGGTAGCAGCCACCAAACCAAATACTCCAATGGGCGTAAACTTGATGATGAAGCCTGTTATCTTCATCATAATTTCAAAAGTAGCATTGAAAAAATCAGTCATCAAGGTACTGTATTTTTCTTCTGCCTGTGTAATGAAATAGCCAAAAACAATGGCAAAGAAGATAATAGAAAGCATCTGACCTGTAGAGAGTGCCTCAAAAATATTGGTGGGAATCATATTGATAAGTGTATCTCCAAAAGAACCAGCCGCAGCATCAAGCCCTTCTACTTCTTTTTTGGTGATGGTAACACCAACCCCCGGACTGATAAGGTTGCTGAAAACTAGCCCCGTGGTAATGGCAAGCACACTGGTAGAAAGGTAATAAAGCAAGGTTTTAAAACCCAAACGCCCTAGGTTCTCACTTCCGCCTATGTTGGTGATACCTGAGATAATAGAACTCAAAATCAAAGGCACAATAATCATCTTCAAGGCGCGTAGAAATACATCTCCTGTCCAAGCTATGTATGCAACATAGGGGCTTAGAAATAAACCAAAAAGTACTGCTAAAACTAATGAGATTAAAATTTGCCAATGGAGTGCTATTTTTTTCATGGGTGCGTCTATGATTATTTTTTTGATTCTTGGCATCAAAATTAAAAAAAAACTCTGTGATACAAGGTTTTTTGTAGAAATCTAACAGAAAAATAGGCGATTTCACTCAGAATGAGTAAAAATCGCCTATCAAAATGATTTCTGAAAAGTAGTTAGGGTTTCATGGTTGATGGAGGTTTTTATTTCTCAACCAATACACGTCTATGAATGATAGTATCTTTGCCAATATAAATTTGTAAAATGTAAGTATCCGCAGGGAGTTGGCTTACCACCCAGCCAAAACGGTGCTTGCCTGCTTTGTACTCATTCTCTAAAATGACTTCTTTTTCTAGTGTGCGTTGGTTATGGGCAATGATTTGTACTTGTGAGGTGCTAGGAATTTCAAATTCAAGATTAACGGTTTCTTTGCTTGGGTTAGGGTAAATGTTTACCTTACTTACAGACTCTGGAGCTTCAATAGCCGCAGGTTTCTTTTTGGTAAAGATAAGCACCACACCATTTTGACCCTCTTTACCATACTGCTCAAGAGCACTTTTACCTTTCAAAACTTCAATGGATTTGATGTTTTCAGGATCTATGTCAATCAATGCTTTGTAAGCTATTTTTTCACCATCTAATATTATGAGTGGGTTTTCTAAATTTGTAGGCTGTTGGTGTGCAGTAACTTTTGTTTCTTCAATCGTAGGTTGTACTTCTTCTACTACTGTTTCATCTTCTTCAAAGCCCCCATTCAGCTCAAAAGCAATGGGCATCACCATCTTAACCCTTACGGCTTTGCCTGCTTGCTTGCCTGCTTTCCAGCCATGCGGATAAGCTGTAATGACCCGAATGGCCTCTGCACCTAGTTCTTCGCTTGGGCTTCTGATTACTTTGTCTTCGCTGAGTGTGCCATCTGTATTGACTACAAAAGAAACAAATACTCTCCCGCTCACTCCTCCACGGCGTGCCTCCTTGGGGTATTGTATATTTTTAGCGATAAATCTTTGAAAATCCTCCATGCCATTAGCAGGTTCAGGCATTTCTTCTACTACCAGCATAGGTTCTTCAGAAAGTGTTTCTTGGGCAGGAAGTTTGAAAACAATCGGTAGCGAGAGGCGTGTCTTTACGGCTACATCTCCTCGTTTACCAGGCTTCCACTTTTCGGGGTAGTTTTGGAGTATTTTTACTGCTTCTTCATCGCAACCTGCACCGATTCCTTTCAGTACCTTGATATCTGTCAGCGAACCATCAGTATCTACTATAAATTGTAAAAATACTCGCCCTTGCACACTTACACGGTGTGCTTCTCTGGGATACTTTAAATTTTGACCAATGTACTCATAAAATGCTTTCATGCCACCTGGTGGTTCGGGCATGTCTTCTACCAAGAGAAAAACTTCTTCCTCTTGTACTGTTGTATTGGTTGATGTCTGTGCTTGCAAGCAGGTTGTGGCACTTAATAGCCAAATCAGACAGAGGAGGGGGTAAAAGTTTGGATTTTTCATTTTTTGTAAAGGTTTAGTGATAAAATTGATTACAATGAATACTCAAAGATAAACTATTTTTTTAGTTTAAACTATTTTTTTAGTTATTTTTTCAAGTTTGGTAAAAAATTTTTTTTGAGTGCCTAGGGAGGTATTCTTTACTTGAGATGTCTATTTTATGCCTTTAATGGACTCTTGCTGAAAATTTATAAACTTAAGTTGATTAATTTTCTCTTTTTTTTAAATAGATTTTAAACATTCTTATTCTAACTTTGCCCTCCGTTAATCTAAATCTAATTAAAAAGAAAAATAGTATATGGATTCCTCTACGCTAATTCTAGTAATCCCAATTTTAGGGATTTTATCATTGTTATTTACTTTTGTCAAATCTAATTGGGTAAGTAGCCAAGACGAAGGGACAGAACGTATGGCAAGAATTGCCAAAAATATTGCTGATGGAGCTATGACCTTTTTAAAGGCTGAATATCGCATTTTATCTTTTTTTGTGATAGGCGTGGCAATTATCTTAGGTGCAAGCAGCTTTACACAAGCGAGTTCACATTATCTAGTAGCTGTTTCCTTCATTGTAGGAGCCATCTGCTCTGCTTTGGCAGGTTTTATAGGTATGCGAGTAGCTACCAAAGCCAACGTACGCACTACCAATGCAGCCCGAGAGAGCCTCAGCAAAGCCCTCAAAATTGCTTTTACGGGTGGCTCTGTGATGGGGCTAGGCGTAGTAGGCTTAGGTTTGCTAGGGCTGGGAGGTTTACTATTGATTTATAGCAATATATTTGCTTTTGCTACTCCTGATGAAGTTACCCGTGTCATTAATATTATCACTGGCTTTTCTTTTGGAGCATCTTCCATTGCCTTGTTTGCGCGTGTGGGAGGTGGTATTTATACCAAAGCTGCCGATGTGGGTGCTGACCTTGTAGGGAAAGTAGAGGCAGGTATTCCCGAAGACCACCCGCTCAACCCTGCCACGATTGCCGATAATGTAGGCGACAATGTAGGTGATGTAGCAGGTATGGGTGCCGACCTTTTCGAGTCGTATGTAGGCTCTATTATTGGTACAATGGTACTTGGAGTAGTATTTATGGAAGTAGTTGCTTTCCAATCACTTACTTTTGGTGTACTGAGTGCAGTACTGCTGCCATTGGTATTGGCAGGAGCAGGTATCCTCACGTCTATCATTGGTACTTTTATGGTCAATGTAAAAGAAGGAGGCAACCCTCAAAAAGCACTCAATATCGGTGAGTTTGGTTCTACGGGTATTCTGGTAGTACTTTCTTACTTTATCATTACGTTTATGCTTCCCGCAGAGTGGGTGGCTAATATTAGTGGCGTAGAAGTTAGCTTCTCTTCTCTGGGTGTATTCATTGCTACCATCATTGGTGCATTGGCTGGCTTGTTCATTGGGCTGATTACTGAATACTACACAGGTACAGGTACAGGCCCCGTAAAATCTATTGTAAAGCAATCTTCTACGGGTGCTGCCACCAACATTATAGCAGGCTTAGGTGTAGGTATGCGCTCTACCGCCATTCCTATTATCATCATAGCAGCTGCCATCATTGGAGCATTTCACTTTGCAGGCTTGTATGGTATTGCCATTGCAGCCGTAGGTATGCTTGCCAACACAGGTATTCAGCTTGCCGTAGATGCTTATGGACCTATCTCTGATAATGCAGGGGGGATTGCAGAGATGAGTGAATTGCCGAAAGAAGTACGCAAACGCACAGATAAACTTGATGCCGTAGGAAATACAACGGCTGCCATTGGAAAAGGCTTTGCAATTGGTTCGGCAGCTTTAACTGCCCTCGCCTTGTTCAGTGCTTTTATGGTAACTGCCAAAATCGATGCCATCAATGTAGCCAATCCAACAGTAATGGCGGGTCTATTCTTAGGTGGTATGCTTCCTTTCTTGTTTTCAGCTATGGCAATGGATGCCGTAGGCAAAGCAGCACTTTCTATGATTCAGGAAGTGCGCCGTCAGTTCAGTAATATTCCACAGCTCAAAGCAGCCCTAGAAGTGATGAAACGCAACGATGGCAAGGACAAAGAAGAGTGGACAAAAGCCGACCAAGATACTTTTGATGCAGCTGATGGCTACGCCGACTATAAAAAGTGTGTGGAAATCTCTACTACTGCCTCTATTCGTGAGATGGTGTTACCTGGCTTGGTGGCAATTATCTCACCTGTAGCCATTGGCTTTGGAGGCGGTGCTGAAATGCTTGGAGGATTACTAGCTGGCGTAACTGTTACAGGCGTATTGATGGCGATTTTCCAATCTAATGCAGGAGGTGCTTGGGATAACGCCAAGAAAATGTTTGAAGAAGGCGTTGATATAGATGGACAGATTTACTACAAAGGCTCTGACCCTCACAAGGCCGCCGTAGTAGGTGATACCGTGGGCGACCCATTCAAAGATACTTCTGGCCCTTCATTGAATATCTTACTAAAACTAATGTCTGTAGTTGCCCTTGTGATTGCTCCTTATTTAGTAGGATAATTTTAAGATAAAATATATATCATAATTTCTCAATACCAAAAGGCATACTATTAAAAAGTATGCCTTTTTTGTGCCTAATGGCACAACCAATACTGTACTTATGCAGCAGTCAGGTGTGCATTGTCAATTCATCAAGCTAAAAGTTTTACTCCTATTTTTTTCATATCTTTGCCTAAGGAAAGTGTAAAATGTAAGTTGTGAAATGTGATTTTTTAATATTCTCATTATCAAAGACTTAACAAATAAAATCGTCAAAGTAATTTTTACGTTTTACTAATCAAAAAACGAATGTATTATGATAAAACGCTTCAATATCACTGGCTCTTGCAATAGCAATGAACATTATATGATGGACGACAGCCGCCGTTTTGCAGGTATCTTACGAATGGTAGAGTTTGGAGATTATTTCGTCATCAACCGACCACGGCAGTATGGGAAGACTACGATGCTTTTTGCTTTGCTCAAAACTTTAAAAGGAGATAATCGCTTTCTGCCCGTTTTTATGAGTTTTCAGGGAACAGGTCTGGCTCCACATCAATCTGATGGAGGGATGATTAATTTATTTTTAGATTTACTCATCAAAGGCTTGCGAACACAGGATAAGTCCCTTTCGCAAGCCATTAATCAAATGCATCGCCCCGAAGACTTTGGAGGCTTGTCGGATATGATATCTGACATAGTAGAAAAAGCCGATAAAAAAATGGTCTTGCTCATAGATGAAGTAGATGATAGCAGTGTATATGAGGCTTTTTTGCGGCTTTTGGGTATGTTTCGTAATAAATATTTGGCAAGAAATGCGGGTGAATATACCTTTCACAGCATCGTCTTGGCAGGCGTACACGACATTAAATCTTTGAAATTCAAGCTCCGCAACCCTGATG